>JAOQAA010000310.1 GCA_025963815.1 Capsulimonas sp. | reverse complement strand
CCGCACTCCGTGCGACTGGCCGTCGTCGCTCAGCGGGATGTGGCCGTCGGCTTGGACCTGGCCGTCCACCTCCACGCGCGTTACCCCTGTATTCACACCGTTGGGGTTCTCGATGGCGATGTCGTATGTGCTGCTCTTGTGCCGGTAGGTGATCTTGAACTGCTTCCAGTCTTTGGGGACCACCGGGTTCAGAGTCAATGCGTTCGGGCGCAGGTGGAAGCCGAGGACTTCCTCCAGCCAGACGCGGTACATCCAGCCGGCCGATCCTGTGTACCAGGTCCAGCCGCCGCGGCCGGCTTTGCCGGCGAGGGAGTAGATATCGGCCGCCACGACGTATGGTTCGACCTTGTAGTGCTGGACATCCTCGGGGGTCCGTGCGTGCTCCACCGGGTTCATCAGGCGCAGGATCTCCACGGCCTGGTCGCCATCGCCAAGGCGCGCGAAGGCAAGCGGCACCCAGAGGGAGCCGTGGGTGTACTGGCCGCCGTTTTCGCGGACGCCGGGCAGGTAGCCCTTGATGTAACCGGGATCCTTGGGCGACTTGTCGAAGGGCGGCGTGAAGAGCAGCACCATCTTGTCGTCTTTTTTGACTAGGTTGTCCAGGACGCTTTGCATGGCCTGCTTGGCGCGCTGCGGATCGCCGGCTCCGGAGATGACGGCCCAGGACTGTGGCAGCGAGTCGATTTTCGCCTCTTTATCCTGTGCGGAGCCGAGCGGCGAGCCGTCGTCGAAGTAGGCGCGGCGGTACCAGGCGCCGTCCCAGGCGCCGGCGTCGACCGCAGTCGCGAGGGTCGCGGCGGCGGCGTCATGCTCGTCGGCTTCCGTCGCCACGCCCTGGCCGCGCAGCATCGTGGCGAACTCGTGGAGGACCACGATCAGGAACCAGGCGAGCCAGACGCTTTCGCCCTTGCCGCCGATGCCGACGCGGTTCATGCCGTCGTTCCAGTCGCCGGCCCCGATCAAAGGCAGCTCGTGTGGTCCATGGGTCAGACCCTTTTGAATGGCGCGGCGGCAGTGTTCCAGCACCGTCGCGGTTTGTTCGGAGACGCCTGGCGGGAAGTACGCCTCGTGCTCGTCGGGGCCGAGAAGGCGGCCGTCCAGGAAGGGGACGACCTCATCGAGCACGCTCGTGTCGCCGGTGATCTTGACATAATGCGCGGCGACCAGGGGAAGCCAGAGCAGGTCGTCCGTGATCTGCGTGCGGACACCCGCGCCGCCCGGCGGATGCCACCAGTGCTGGACGTCGCCTTCCGGGAACTGGCGGGAGGCCGAGCGCACGATTTGCGCGCGGGTCATCGCCGGGTCGGAGTACACCATCGCCATGGCGTCCTGCAACTGGTCGCGGAAGCCGAACGCGCCTCCGCTCTGATAGAACGCCGAGCGGCCCCAGATGCGGCAGCTCAGGTCCTGGTAGACCAGCCATCGGTTGAGCAGGAAGTTGACCGCGAGATCGGGCGTCTCCACCTGGATGGTTCCGAGGTATCGATCCCAGAGCTGGCGGGTCGCCTGAAGCAGGGCTTCGGCTTGCGCCGCCGAGCGCAGCCGCTGAGCGAGCGAGCGCGCTTCGCCCAGGTTCTCGGCCTGGCCGACGGTGAAGATGACTTCGGTCATCTGCCCCGGCTCGAGTTCAATAGACGTTTGCAGCGCCGCGCAGGGGTCGAGACCAGCGCCGGCGCGGCCGGAAAGCGGCCCGCCGCGCATTCCGGCGGGGCCGGAGGTCGAGCCGTTGCGTCCTAAGAACTCAGTGCGGTCTCCCGTGTACGACGAAGCCGCCGGGGAGATCGACGCGAAGGCGATCCGGGAAGCGAAGTCTGGATGGTAGTGGTTGCGCGCCGTGATCATACGCCCTTCCGGATCCCAATCCGTCACGATGTGCAGCTGTGTGTCCTCGCGCTCCACTCCCATGTCCCATTCGGCGTAGCCCGTCACTGTCAGCCGCCGCCGCCGTGAAGACCGATTGGTCAGCTTCAGACGATGGACCAGAACGGGGAGCCCGTCGTTGTCGTACGTGGGAACGAACAGCGTCATCTCCTGGACAATCGCATGGCTGTTGTGCTCGAAGACTGTATACCCCTGGCCGTGGCGAGTACGATACGGATCGCGCTCGCGGATCGGCGCCGCCGTGGGCGTCCAGAAGATGCCCAGGTCCTCATCCCGAATATACACCGCCATCGAGACCGGATCTGAGACCGGGTCGTTGGACCACGGGGTCAATTTATTGCTCTGGCTGTTGCCGCTCCAGCAGTAGCCTCCGCCCGACTCGGTGACAAGCGCGCCGAAGTTCGGGTTCGCCATGACGTTGGACCATGGCGCGGGCGTCACATCGTCGGGGCCGAGATAGATCGCGTACTCATGGCCGTCCTGCGTGAAGCCGCCCAGGCCGTTGAAGTAGGGCAGTTCCATGAACGGCAGCGACGGAGATGGCTCCTCCGCGCCGGGCCGTCCGGTCGGACCGGTGGGCGCGGGCAGGGCGGGACGGATCGGGACGCTGATCTGCTGGCTGAGCGAGCCGCGGGCCGCGACTAAGACGACGCGGGCCACCGTCAGGATCAGCGTCAGGTCTTCCTCACCGATAGAGGCCGCCGGGCGCAGGAACACGCCGCCGGGCTGATCGATCCCGGTGTACTCCGTGTGGGCCTGGATCAGCCGCCGCAGCTGCTCCTGAAGCGGCTGCTCGTAGCTCGACGATTCTTGATTTAAGATGACCAGATCGCACTTGAAGCCGTGCACGCGCCAGTAAGTATGGGCCTGGAGCGTTTCGCGGACCATGTCCAGATCGTTGGTGTCGGCGATGGTCACGACGATGGTCGGCAGGTCGCCTGAAATCCCCTGCGCCCAGAGGCGCGACTGGCCCAGGATGTTGCGCCGCAGACGCTCGGCCGGCGGCCGCAGGGCTTTGTTCGGATAGAGCATATGCCCGGCGAGCTGCTGGAAGCGCAGCACGTCGGTTCCCTGCAATCGCAGGTGGCGCAGCTCCAATTGGGCGTGGGTCCAGGCCATTTCCATGGCGCGGGCCGTGGCGCCGATGCTTCGGTACTTGTCCACCAGGGCCACGGCTTCGTCGTGTCGCGTGGCCGCGATCGTTACGAAGGAGACGTGGGCGCGTTCGCCCGGCTCCAGCGTAATATGCTTGCGCAGGGAGAACACGGGATCCAGAACCGGTCCCTGTGTTCCCGTCAGCGCGCCGTGTAGGGCGGCCGGGTCGGCGGGCGTGCGGCCTCGTCCCAGGAACACCGAGCGGTCGGTCTCGAACTCGGTCGGCTTGGTGGCCTCGCGATTGGCGGCGACGACATGCGCGGCCCATACGGGTTCTTCGTTGGCCGAGCGCGGTCGTCGCCATGCGAGCAGGCCGTCTAACTCTTCCAAAGCCTCCGTCTGGATGAACAGCTTGTTGAAGGCCGGGTGCGCGCGGTCGGCGGCGTGCGGCGCCAGGGAAAGCTCGGCGTAGCTGGTGAGCTCGATCTGGCGAGAGCGCGACGATTTGTTGATGACCGTGATGCGACGGATCTCGGCGTTGTCTTCGGGGGAGACGACGATCTCCGTGACGGTTTCGATCCCGAACTCACGCCGTCTGAACTCAGCCTTATCCGGTGAGAAGAGGGCGCTGAAGCGCTGGGCGGCGCCGTTGGTCGGCTGGTAGGTCGTGGACCAGAACGCGCCGCTTTCGGTGTCGCGGATGTAGCAGAACTGGCCGTAGGAATCGCGGGTGGCGTCGGCGCGCCACCGGCTGATCTCGGTGTCGTCGATCTTGCTGTAGCCGCCGCCGGCGTTGGTCACCATAACCGAGTAATGCCCATTGGAGAGCAGGCTGACCTGCGGCGTCGCCGTGTCCGGAGTATCGATCGTGCCGGTGGCGTGCTGCGCGGCGATCGGCTCCAAACGCGGCTGCGGGATGGCTTCTCGCGCGCTGGTCAGGGGGATGGAGCCGGAGGGAATACGCTCAAAGAGCAGTGATTCGACGGCCCGGACGCGCGGATCGGAATGGAACCGCTCCTGCATGATGTTGCCGTTCAAGACATTGTCGATCGCGATGAACATCATGCCCTGATGGTGCGCCATATAACAGGCGACAACCACGCCGCGCTCACCCTTGGGACCGCGCTGGCGGGTGAAGTCGATGGATTCATAAAAGCCATAATCCCCGCGCAGGCTCGTTTGGGGCAGGGCGGCCATGCGGCGCAGGTTGCGCACGGCGCCGGTCGGATCGACCGTGAGGGCGAGGCCGGTGGCGTAGGGCGCCACGACAAGGTCATCTTCCAGGCCGCGCTTCAGGCCCATGCCCGGTACGCCAAAGGCGTAATATTGGTAGATTTGGCGGGCGTCGAGCGCGCTGTAAGCCGCTTCGGAAATGCCCCATGGGATGCCGCGCCGGCGCGCATAGTCCCGCTGCGTCGCAACCGCGTCCTTGCAGGCGCTGTCGAGAAGCGAGTTCTGATAGGTGCGCGTCACGAGCGTCGGCATCAGATACTCAAACATGGTGCCGCTCCACGATTGGAGCACGCGCCGGCCATGCACGGACTTGAAGGTGCGGCCGAGCGCCCACCAGTGCTCCACGGGAACGTCTCCGCGCGCGATGGCGGCGAAGCTGCCCAGGCGCGCTTCGCTGGCGAGCAGGTCATAGTAGGAGTTGTCCAGGCGGCGTTCACTGACGCTGTAGCCGATCGAGAACACGCGGCGCTCGGGGACATACAGGAAGCGCATGTTCATGCCGTCGGACAGCGCCTTCATCGAGTCGATCGATTTCTGCGCTTTGCCGATCTGTTCGCCGGCATGCCACTGCGCCTGTGCGGAGGATTCGTGCAGACGGTCCAGCCATTCCGAGACCTGCGGCGAAAGCCGCAGTTCGTCCTTGCGGCCGTGCAGCGAGGTCAGCACGGAGAGGCCGGGAACGGCGCCCGTGGCGATCATATACAGCGAAGGAGTGGCGGCCAGCGCCTGGCGGCGCCATTCGTGGGCGTCGGGGCTGAGCGTGATCAGGCCTTCCAGCGGCGGCTGCGCGAGCACTTCCACCCATCGGAGATAGCGATCGACGATCTCATTCCAGGCGTTGATCTGCGTGCGCACCTGCACGCCCCAATACCGGGCGCCTTCGCTCACGGTGGGGAGGCGCTCGGCGTTTCGGGCGACCTCTTCTCCGAGCGGTTTCAGATCGCGCAGGCGTTCGACTTGCTCCTGAACGCCGCCCCAGCGCGCCGCGAGATGCGATTCGATCTTCGCCGTCTGCACGGCCCAGCGCTCGGCGCTCTTTTCCTGGCTTTCCACACCCTCGCGCATCAGGCCAAGGCTGTCCGCAATTCCAAGCAGTCCTTCGGGGCGCAGCAGCGGTCCGTTCAGAAGATCGGGAACCGCGCGGTCCATCGCCCAGAGATGTCCGAGCAGGTTGCCGCTGTCTACCATCGAGACATATTCGGGCTTGAGCGTGTCGAGCGTGGTGGTGTCGTACCAGTTGAGCAGATGCCCCTCGTACTTCTCCATCTTATCGATCGTCGCCATCGTTTCGCCAAGGCGATCGATCAGACTGTCGATCGTAATATATCCAAAGTCGTGCGCGGAGACATCAGCCAGCAGCAGCAGGCCGATATTGGTCGGCGACGTGCGATTGGCGACCTCATGGCGTACGAACTCCTGATAGTTGTCCGGCGGGAGCCAGTTGGTCTGCGGGCCGACGAACTCATCGAAGAACCGCCAAGTCTGCCGCGCGACCCGCCGCAGGTAGTTCTTGTCGGCGGCAAGCAGTGGGCGAGTTTCCTGGGTCGGCGTGCGCGTGTTGAGCAGCGCGACGACCAGGGGGAAGATCGTCCAGAGCAGCAAAAAGATCGGCGCGGAATCCACATGCTTCAAACGCCATTGCGCCATTACTAGGGCGATGGCAATGGCCGCTAAAGAGTACCAGGAGAGCTTGCCGATGAAGCGCGTCTGCTTGTCCTTGGCCTTGTTCTGCGCTTCCTGCGCCGTCGTCCACTCCAGCAAGTGTTTGTGGGTGACGTGGCGCCGCCACCACACGCGTACGATGGCGTCGGCGGCCAGCATCGCCTGATGCGGCGTAAAGGACGTATTGACGAGGGTGCGCTGCCCGGTCAGTTCTAAGTCCGCCCAGGGGATGTAAGCGTTGCCGATCGGGGTAGTGAACAGCGTGACGATCTGAAGCGCAAAGGGCAGCAGGAATACGGCGAGCACCGGCAGCGCCCAGATCGTAGAGACCGGCGAGAACAGCCACGCGAGCACGAGCAGCAGCGTCATGAACAGCGGCATCAGACTGCGGCGCAAGTTGTCGAAGATCTTCCATCGGTTCATCAGCGGCAGGGGATTGCGCACGCGCGTCCCATCGCCGTACGGGACCGTTCCGAAGATCCAGTCGGTGATCTGCCAGTCGCCGCGCACCCATCGGTGCTGGCGGCCCGCGTAAGTGTGATAATCCTCCGGGAACAAGTCAAACAGCTCGATGTCCGACGCCAGGCCGACGCGCACGTGGCTGCCTTCGATTAGATCATGGCTGAGCAGATGGTTCTCGGGGAAACGCCCGGACAGCACGCTGTGGAACGCATGCAGATCGTAGATGCCCTTGCCGTGGTAGCTCGCCTCCCCCGTCAGGTCTTGATAGACATCGGAGATGGCGTGCGTGTACGGGTCCGTTCCGGTGGGGTCGGTGAAGATCTGCGAGAACAGCGTTGCTGTTGCGCTCGGCAGGCTGGTGCTGACACGAGGCTGCAAGATGCCATAACCGCGCACGACATGGCTGCGGTCCTGCGCGATCACCGGCCGGTTCAATGGGTGAGCGAGCGTCTCGATCATGCGGCGGGCGGTGTTGGCGGGAAGCTGTGTGTCGGCGTCGAGCGTGATGACGAACTTGATCCCCTCCAGCAGAACGGGATCGCCCACGCGCAGGAGGCCGTCCGGCCGCTCTTCGGGTCGCGCGGCGAGGTAGGCGTTGAGCTCTTCGAGCTTGCCGCGCTTGCGCTCCCATCCGATCCATTTCCCTTCGCCGTCGTTCCATTTACGCTCGCGGGCAAAGAGAAAGAATCGGCCTTCGCCGTAGCGTTCATCCAGCTGACGGATGCCGTTGGCGGCCACATCCAGCCGCTCGGCGTCTTCGGGCATGTGCTGATGCGGCGCGTCGGCGTAGTCCGCCACCAGAGCATAGCGCAGATTGGCGTCCGTGTTGGCGAGATAGCGGATCTCCAGGCGCTCCACTTCCTTGCGGATCGAGGCTGGGGTGAGCAGCATCATCGGCACCACGACTAAGGTGCGGAACTCGTCCGGAATCCCCGTTTCCTCGAACCAGAGCTTGGGAAGCGGCTTCGGCGGGATCATTCGTGTGACGAGATAATTGATCGTCTGGACCGCCACTTCGCTCGCCGGCAGCAGAGCGAAGATCGTGAGGATGATCAGAAACAACGCGTCCTGGCCGCCTTCGCGCGCTTCATGGATCACGCCGCCCAGGATCAGAATGGTCAAGACGGCGACCCCGCCCAGGTAAACGAGAACATGGTTTTTGCGTACGGCGCGCAGCAGGCGCAGGGGGAATTTCGGCGTCGCCTTGAGCGCCGCCTCCAACTCAGCCCTGCCTTGATCGACGAGCCAGTAGCCGACATGGCGCTCCAGTCCCCCCGGCGCGGCTCCGGCGAGCGCGATAACTCTGGCGGCGATCTCGAACTCTGAGAATTCGCTGCACTTATGAATGATCTCGATTTCGTGACGGTACGAGTCGCGCGTCGTGAAGTCCATACCGGCGTAAACGCCCGCCGGGTCTTCGGTCAGCGTCTTGTGGATCGCGGAGCAGCGCTCAAAGATATCACGCCAGTCGAGATGGGAGAGGGCGCGCAGGGTGGTGATCGCGTTGCCGAGCGACACCTGTTCGGCGGTCTGCTCACGCTGGTCCTGCTGGATCGCTTCCGTCAGGCTGGACTTCAGCTTGCGCTCCAGCCACCCATGGACGGGCGCGAGCGCCGCTTCTTCATCGTAGAGATGCCCGAGTAATTGGTCCGCGAAGTGCGCGCTGGGATTGGGAATGCGCTCCGCAAGATCGGAGACCATATTGAGAAGTCTATCTGGATCGTTGCGCGCCGCCGTGCGCAGGCGGTTGGCCCAGAAGTCGGCCAGAATACGCTCGCGCTGACGACGGCGAACATGGACCGTCAGCGAACGCAGGGCTTCGATCAGCCGCAGGCGCATCAGCAGCGGCAGCGCCCAGAGCTCGGCCATGGTGAGCGGCGTGACGGTTTGATACGACTCCAGGAAGTTCAGGATGTCGCCCTGATCGACATGGGCGTCGGCCTCCGCGATCATTTCGGCGGCGATTCCGTAGGCGCGCGGCAGGCCCGACTGCGGGCCGCTGGCCAGAATAGGCAGTTCTCGGTGAAATTTGGGGCCGAAATTGCGCCGGATATCATCGATGTGTTCCTGAATGATATAGGCGTTGTCCAGGAGCCACTCCGCCGCCAGCGAGACCGACTCGTGCTGCTTCACGGCTTCGTTCAGCTCGGCCTGAACGCCGTTCAGATACGCTTCGCTCTCATGCAGGCGCTGGTAGAGCGGCTTGGCGGATGTCGGCGTATTGCTGAGCTGATGGACGGCGGCCGTGACGAGCCCGATCTCGATCCCCAGCCGCTCCGAGGCCGGCCGCGCGGGACGCAGTAGGATTTCGGGGCGCTCTTTGAGCTCCCGTCCGGCGCCTGGGAAGGAGAAGGTGACGGGCTGCCCGCTCGTGACTTGCCGCAGCAGCGTCATTGCCTGTGCGATGTCGGCCGGCGTGGTCTGCACCACGATCGCCGTCTCGCCGCGCGTGATGACGCGCCGGCCATGCGCCAGCAGCGCGGGGGAAATTCCCAGCCGCACGAAGCGCGCCAGTATCCATCCCAAGATCCCGCCCGCGAGCACGAAGCTCAGCAGCAGAATCAACGGACCAAACCGTCCGGGGGCAATGGCGGCAAAGGTAAACTGCGTCAGAAGGGCAAGCGTGGCGAGCAGTCCGCTGAGAATCCCCAGCGCCAGCCCTCGGCGCGGAGAGATGTCGCCATTGTTGACGACGACTTTGCCGTTTTTGTCGCAGGAGATCAGCGCGACCCGGCCGCTGCACTTGCGCCGGATCTCCGTGAAGACCGACGCGGCTGCGTCTGGGTCCTGATAGAAGCCTGCGGCGGTCACTTTGTCTGGCATGCGAATGTATCGATTCCTTTAGTTGGTGGGGCGGAGGGCTGCGGCTCAGACGCTTGGATACCGTTTGTTAATCAAGATCGTCCTGGAACCATCTTCCCGACTTGGCTCGTTTATGTTACAATACGCCACGGGGTTGATCCCCGCGCGATTTGTATGGATTCAGAGGAGATCTCATGACGACTACCCATGGATTTGAGCTGCTGCGTGAAGCAGAGGCGCCGGAGCTGAAGAGCAAGGTGCGCTTGTACCGCCATGTCAAGACAGGCGCTGAACTGCTCTCGATCATCAATGAGGACGATAATAAGGCGTTTGCGGTCACATTCCGGACCCCGCCGGCGGATTCCACCGGCATCGCTCATATCTTAGAGCATTCGGTGCTTTGCGGGTCGCGAAAGTACCCGCTGAAGGAGCCGTTCATCGAGCTCGTCAAGGGATCGCTGAAGACTTTTTTGAATGCGTTCACGGGATCCGCAGAAACATACTACCCAGTCGCGAGCGTCAATACACGCGATTTCTACAATTTGGTGGATGTCTACTTCGACGCCGTCTTCCATCCCAGGCTCACGGAGCACATCTTTCAGCAGGAAGGATGGCACTATGAACTGACCGGTCCAGACGAGCCGCTGATCTACAAAGGCATCGTTTTTAACGAAATGAAAGGCGC
>JAOQAA010000241.1 GCA_025963815.1 Capsulimonas sp. | reverse complement strand
CATCATAACGCGCAAGCCCCGCAATAGACACAACCGATGTGAGGCCAAGACAGGCACAGAGAAAAATGGGACCTACGATCGAGAGCATTTCCAGCCGAGCAAACTCGACGAGAAGGCGAGGCCGAAGCGGTATCCAAAATGCGAAGCGGCGGCGGGAAAGAGAGTTCATAGTTCCTCCGTGCCTATATTACCATAAAGAACTTTTAAACACAAAGCATTATTGTAAAATTCTCTCTCACGAACGGAAGGAGGCAATGCGTGCGACGATTTCGACGGCGCGGCGCCGAGATTCCAGGATAATATTGGCCCGGGATAGCGAGCCGGCGACATAGATCCCGGGCGCCGGCGTTTCCGCCGTAACTTCATTGTATATGGGAAGGCCATCCTCCGCGAGCGGCAGGCCGAGGCGATGGAACAGGGTCATATCGGCGGTATGGCCGAGCATGGCGAAGACGAAGTCGTTGGGGATTTCGTAAGCAGGTTCAGAGCCGACAAACGGGATCAGTTGAACGGACCTGGGTCCGATGGAGGCGACACAGACGTTAGTGAGCAGGGTCAGGCGCTTTTCTTCAGCCATGATGTTCAGATCGCGGACGATAAACGGGCGCAGGTGATTCTGAAAGTCGATGGGGGCGCGGCGCATCGCCACGGTGACGCGGGCGCCCGCTTCCGCCAGCGTCATACCAGCGGTCGCCGCCGAGTTACCGCCTCCCGCCACAAGCACGTCCCGGCCGAAGTAAGGCGTCGGGTCGGCAAGGCGGAACATGACTTTCGGCAGTTGAGCTCCGGGAACGCGCAGGGGACGGGGGTTTGGGAAGGTTCCGGCGCAGATCAGCAGCGTGCGGGCGCGCCAGACGCGCGTTTCCCCTTCGCCCGCCACGCGGCGCTGGGTCTTGATCAGAAAGCCCTGGTTCTCCTCCGGCTCCCCCAACCGTTCGGCCGCGATCACTTCCTCCCAGGTCGCCAGGTTCAAACGGCGCACTGCGGCGACGGCGCGGTAATACGCCAGCGCCTGTTCCCGGGTCGGCTTGTGGCCTCCGGCAGAGAAAAACGGAACGCCGCCGATCGCCATTTCGTCGGAGGGGGAAAAATACTGAATCTGCTGGGGATGATCCACAAGCGACTGCGCCAGCCCCTGGCGCTCGACAACGGCGTAGGACAATCCAGCGTCCTGAGCCGCACAGGCGGCGGCGAGACCAGCCGGCCCCGCGCCCACGATAAAGAGATCCAAGAGGTCAGGCATTCCGTATTCTACCCATTCGAAGCCGAGAATGTCGAAGGCGCGAATGAAGGGTATGGGCTCGGCAAGACTCGGGTATTCTATACGAAGATACGCGGCGGCAAATACGCAGGCGCGTCCACTTCCGCCATCACGACTATATTATACGAGGAATCGCCGATGAAAGTCCGATACACCCCATTGCTCACCGCCGCGCTGCTGTTTGGCGCCGCGAGCGCGCCGCTGCACGCGCAGGGCGACGCCGCCCCGCCCGCTCCGCCTGGAGGCGGCGTGCTCGATCGCCCCATACCGCCTACGCCCACCGACGCGCTTCTGCGCTACAAGTTCACTGCCGGGCAGGTTCTGCGCTTCAATAATGTTTCCGACGTCAACATGACGATCACGATCCCCGGTCAGCCAAAACCGATCCCCCTTAGCCAGCATATCGAAGGCATCATGCGGCAAACCGTGCAGAGCGTGGACCCTGTCAATAATACGGCGACATTGACGGTAAAAATCGAATCCATCGCAATGACCATGAACGGACAGCCGATGTCGCAAAGCGACATGCAAAAAGCGCAAGCCGCCGCAGACACTACGCTCGTTCTGAGCGAGCTTGGAAAAGTTATTTCCGCCAAGCTCAATTCGCCGTCGTCCACTTACGGCTTTGATCCAAAGCAAATGGGGATGTACCAGCAAAACGGAGTATTCCCCATCCGCGCGGTCAAACCAGGCGACACCTGGACGAGCACAATCGCCATGAGCGGCGTCGGCGCCAATATCACCTCGAATTTCCAGCTGACCCAGCTGACGCCGTCGGTGGGCGGAGCAATTGCGCTCATCAAACAAACCGGAGGAGGCGTCATCAATTCCAAAACGGCCACGGCGATGCCGTCCGGAGTCAAACTGAACGGAAAGATCACGATGAGCGGCGAAGTCCAATTCGACGTCGCCGCCGGACAGGTCAAGTCGCAGTCAGTCGCCGCCCAGTTCGACGCCACCGTGAATACTCCCGCCGCTCCGCAGCCCGTGGGCAAAACGGTCGCCCTGAAGAAGAAAGCTCCCGCCGCCAACCCCAAAGCTCCCACGGCGACGATGTCTTCCAAGATCCACATGGACATGACAAGCACGATGACGCGGCTTGAGGGAGACGCCCCAGCAACTCCTGGCGCAATGTAGTAAAGTCAACTCTTCCCGATATCTTACCAAGATGCGAACGAGAAGGCGGCCGGCGGTTTTCACCACCGGCCGCCTTCCTATTTCGCAGTTCGATTGTTTCAGCGCCCCGTATCGAGACTATCCCGCCGCGACAATTTTCTTCTTTGCTCCAGGTTTATTCTTCATGCCCGGTTTCACCGGCGTCAGTCCTTTTTTCGCCTCCAAAATACTTGCCGCCGCTTCGGCCTCTTTTGCCGTTTTGGGATCCATCTGGCACGGTAGGATGATTTCTTTATCCTGAGTGGCGCTTGACCAGCTCAAGTGCATCAACGAAGTGCCGACATCGTTGGCGTAGTACGCCACCTTGATATCATACTTCTGGCCAGCCTTCAGTTCAATCGTCCCGCTCTTCTCCGTCGGCGACTGATCCACCCAAGCATCGACCAGCTGCTGCCCATCGACCCACAGGCGGGCGCCATCATCAGATTCGGTGTAGAACGTATAGGTCTCCGAGTAAACCGGGGTGATCTGTCCGGTCCACACGATCATAAAGTTGTACTCTGGACCGCCCTCGGTGCTCTGGAGACCATCCGTCCAGTCGAAACTGATATATGGATCGACCCGAG
>JAOQAA010000215.1 GCA_025963815.1 Capsulimonas sp. | reverse complement strand
CTCACCGGAACAGGCATCGTTATCGCCGGCTGCTTACTCCCCGCAAATCAACAGATCGGAGCATCCATACTCTCAGGCGTCGGCAGCTCAATTATCGCCTCGGCAATCTGCTACTATCTTGTCAGTAAACGATTTGCGGGATTGAACTTAGCATTAGAGTATGAGGCAGTAATACGCCAGTCTCCTTTTCTGCGAAAGCATCAAAAAGTAATTATCTATCTCCGCGAGGACGAGAATGGCAATATCAAAGTGTTTGCGGAGCATTCTTTCACACTGAAAAACACGCTAGGACGCACGCAGACGAAATCCTTTAATATGTATACGGACCTTGGCGGGTGGAACATGGATGGCGGCTTTATCTCTGTCCAGGAAAACGGTAAAACCACCCTCGAAGGAGCATCCCTTAAGCTTCACCTCGATAAAGTAAACAATAAAGAATATTTCCGAAAAGAATACAAAATGGCGGCCGAGGCGGAAATGTCGTTTCGTTTCACGACGTTCGGATATTTCCGTAAACGAGATCGATTAATATGGACGGTGCAAGACATTTCGGAAGGCTTCGACATCGAAGTCCGTAATGAAACCAGTATGAAGGATGAAATCACATTCAAGATCAATCATCACGAGGAACGAGAGGCGCGTAACTCTATTAGCAGAATGCTGGGACAGAACGAGTGTGAAGTCGTTCGCTTGACGATACCAAGCGCTATCTTCCCTTATCAAGGATTTGAGTTATCGTGGAACTTCGAGGAAAGCGCTCTGCCTGAGAGCGTGGAGAGTGGAATGTCACCATTGTCTGCTGAAGACGAAGCTTTAATAAGTGTTAATTGAGATGTATGGTTGAGCGCCGCCGGTGAACTATCATGATGGTTCGCCGACAGCGCTCGTCATTCTTCCCGTTACTCCCTGAGTTTAGTGTTCGTACGCTCCCATATCAATCGCCGTCCCCTGGACGCGCGCGGCGCTGGCGTAGTCGAGGGTTCCGACGACCGTGGAGCCGAGGTTGGTTCCTGTGTTTCGCGCCGGGGAGCCGGTGTTTGTGTTGAGGTTCGGCGTCGTGGTGCTCACGAACAGCGGATCGGCGTAGGTGGAGTGGGCGTCCTGGCCGCTGGCTGTCTTCCAGGAGGCGAAGGTGTAGTTCCAGGTTGTTTGGTTGATCCACTGCCATTTCGCATTGGCGTCGCCGCCGGTGGAATAGTATGTGTTGTAGTCGAACACGCCGACGGCGGCGCCATCGGTGGCGATGTCTTTGACGAAGACGTCTTGCGAACCGGCGTAGATGATGTTGTTTTTGAAGATGTTGTTGGTGGCTCTCCAGCCGATCTGGATCTCCCCGCACCACCAGTTGTTGGTGTCATTTGCGTAAAGCGTGTTGTTCACGAATGTGCAGTGGTCCGTGCCGCCAGTGCCAGATGCGATGTAACCGCCGATCTCGATGGCGGCGGTGGCGTTCTTGTAGATCAGGTTACTGCGCACCGTGACATAGCTGGTGACTTTCCCGACGGCTTCGGCCGACGCCGCGATGCCGATGTCGCAATTGTGGACAAGGTTCCGCTCCATGACGATGTTCGTACCGCCATCGACGTAAAGGCCCGAACAGGTGTTGGCGTTGTAGTACGGGTTCGCGAGGGTCGAGCAGTTATAAACGGTGTTGCCGACCACCGTACCGTTGCGCGCCTGATCGACAAGTGTCGATGTTCCATACCCGCCCGCGAGATCGATGCCGATGTTATTGTTGTCGTGTACGAGGTTGTTGGAGACCGTGAACGTGGTCACGTTGCCGACAAGCGTGCAGGCTTCGCTCCAGCCCGTCTTCAGCGCGTTCAGTTCGTTTCCGTCGATCGTGATGTTGTCGATGTCGCCCGACGTGCTGTTTCCGCGGATGAGGATACCATGCGCGTTGCCGCCGCTGGCCGCCGTGTTCGTGATGTCGTGAATGTGGTTGCTGAGGATCTGAATGTAACTGGACGCTCCATCCACGATCACGCCGGCGGGACTTGAGGTGTTCGAGGTCGATACGCCGTTTCGGATGTCAAGCCCCATGATCTTGATGTAGCTGCGGTTCGAGATCTGGATCAGCCCATGGTCGTAGCTTGGGACCCAGCTGGCCCCATCGATAGCGGCGACCTCGCCAGGGTAGTTGCGGAAGGTGATGTACCCACCGGCCGACGAGCCGGAGACATTCACATCGAACGGTGCGTACGAGCCGGTGCGGAAGTAGACGGTGGAGCCGGCGCCGACCGTGTTGGCCGCCTTTTGACCCGTGCGCCAGGGCGCCGAGATTGTGCCGGCGTTCGTATCGCTGCCGGTGTTGGAGACGTAGTAACTTGCGGACGCATAAGTGACCACCGTCGGATCGAGCGTCGTCACCCAGGTCGAGCTCGCGCCCTCGAAGGCAATCCGAGCCGACGCCGGGGAGCCGATGGAGCTCAGCGGAACCGAGAATTGGACCGTTCCCGCCCCAGGAGCCGTTTGCGTCACCGTGCCGGCTGTCGAGGTCCAGCTCCACGTGGCGCCGTTCGCGGTGGAGTGATAAAGCCCCGTGTCTTCAATCAAATAGTCGGCGCCGACGCCAGCCACGGTGTACCCCGTGGCCGCGCTGCTGTCGGTATCCAAATACACGTGGAAGTGGGCGTAAGAGCCGGTGTAGGTGGCTTTGTAGTAGAGGTTCGTGCCGTCGCTCCAAGCCGTCTCGCCGGAAAAGGCGGCGTGCGCGCTCTGCTGCAGGCCCACCGAAGAGACTAGCACAAGCGCAGAGAACAGCGATAATCGCGAAAGCTCACACGATTTTGCACGAAATGACGTCGGTAATGCGAATGGTTTCATAAGGATCCTCCAATGACCCGAGATGCGATATAGTCTTACTCTGCTGGGCTTCCAACACTTCATAGGACCATAGGAACCCGGGTATGAAACCCAGGCCTTGGGAGCCTACGGCTAGCCGTCCGTTCCGGACGGAAGAATCTGTAATCGATTGGCGGCATTTGCGTCCGGCACGGACGCCTAGCGCGGAGCGCTCCCAAAGCCCAGCTTTTATAGCCGGGTTCATATTGCTCTATGAAGCCTCTGACGAAGGGCTCACCTCTCTTTCACGCGCGATTTGTTTTAGTTTTTGCCGCCGGTCGTCGCAACACCCTGGACAAACGTCTTCTGTGTGAAGAAGAACAGGATCATTACCGGCAGCATGAAGATCGTCGAGTCGGCCATCAGTGACGCCCACTCGCTTCCATGGGAGCCAAGGAGCTGCTGCAATCCGTAGGCAAGAGTGTAGCGCGCGGGATTGTTGATGTAAAGCAGCGGTCCAAAGAAGTCGTTCCAGGTCGCCAAGAACTGGAATAAAGCGCAGGTGACCAATGCCGGCCGCGCCAGCGGAAGCATCACCTGCCAGAAAATACGAAACTCTCCCGCCCCGTCCACGCGCGCCGCCTCCGCCAGCTCCGCAGGGAGATTTCGGAAGAACTGTGTCAGCAGAAAGATATAGAACGGGACGCCGCAGCAGGCCGGCACGATCAGGGGCAAATAAGTGCCGTACCAGTGGAGCCATCGGAAGAGAGCCACCGTGGGCACCATCGTCACTTGTGCGGGTATTGCAATTGTTGCGACCATCATGAGGAATAATACGGACTTTCCGCGAAACTGCTGACGCGCGAAACCGTATGCGACGAGGGCGCTGGAAGCGACAGCGCCTGTGACGGTGCAGAAGCAGAGAAACAGTGTGTTCTTCAAATACATCGCGAACGGCACGGCGCGTAGCGCCTTGGGATAGTTTTGCCATTCGACCGGATGCGGCAAGAGACTGGACCATGTGAGCGGACCGCCATGCGCGAAAATCTGCGCGTCCGGCTTTAGCGACGTCGAAATCATCCAGGCAAGCGGCATCAACGCCGGCGCGCAAAGAAGCAGCAGCGCCACGTGCGCCAGAATACTCTGAAGTCGCGTCAAACGCCCAAACGACGCACGCCGCTTCGCACGCCGCGCGGGTAAGGCGGCGGGCGCGATCCGTTTTCCAATTGCGTATGGCGCTTCCGGCATCGCGCCGGGCGACTCACTGCTCATTCCCTTGCTCCATCTTCGCCTGCGCGATATTACTGATCATAGCCCAGATCCTTCCGGCGACTGCGCTCCCGACCTGTCTCAAGCTCAAGCTGCGCCAGCGCCTCCTTGGGCGTCACCGAACCGCGCTCCGCCAGTTCATCCCTGCTCTGGATCCGATCCATCAGGAATTGCTGATACGGCACGGGCGGCGTGGTCACCAGGTTCGGGCTCGCCGCCAGCTGCACGAATGTCTGGTACTGTGGATACTTGTGCAGATAGGCCTGATAGGCGGGCGAATTCGTCATCCGTGGCGACGACGGCAGCCACCCAAACGAGGCGTTGAACGCGCCGGCGCGCTCGGGGTTATCGATTCCCGCCCAAAACTTAATGAACTCCCAGGCGCCTTCCGAGTGCTTGGCGCCGGCGGGGATCGTCAGGTAGTCGATCGAGGCGAAACTCGCGAGCGGCTTGCCGCCGCGCGGCGGCGGCAGCGGCGCCACGCGGTACTCCATCTCGGGAGCGAACTGCGCGAGCTGCATCACGCGCCATTCGCCGTCAAGCGTCACTGTAAACGATCCGTCAATGAACGGCCAGTCCGCGCCGTTGTTCTCGGACTTCAGTCCGGCGCTGAAGCGGCGGACGCGCTCCATCCCCAGTCGAT
>JAOQAA010000192.1 GCA_025963815.1 Capsulimonas sp. | reverse complement strand
ATACTTGCAAGCCCATGGGCTTCGCGAGATGCGCGTTGACCGGAGCGAGCAGATGCTGGCGCGAACCATGGCGGGCGTCCCCTCGTCCGTCCCGCTGAACGTCCCCGACGCCGATGCCATTCGCGCGGTCAGCCAGGAAACTCATCGCCGCGCGTTCGCCGCTTATTTCCGCGATCCTCGGGATACCACGAGTCCCATCGGGGCCGTGCAGTTTCTCGTGCAGCTCAAGCGAGGGAAGCTGCTGTCGCCGGCGTCCACGGCGATGCTGCTCGGAGACATGGAAGCCGTGCGCACGGGCGTACATCGGCTCAAGGCGGGTCTGCCCGCCGGCGTACGTCTGGCGCACAAGACAGGGACCTCCGGCGTCTTCGAAGGCGTGAGCGCCGCGACCAACGACATTGGGCTTATCACACTGCCCAGTGGATAGACGCTCGCCGTGGCCGTTTTCCTCGCGGCGGCGCCCGCGCCCGAAGCCCAGCGCGAAGCCGTCCTTGCCGATGTCGCCCGCGCGGTGATCGCCGCCACGCACTGATTCCCAGCAATGCTCTCCCTAACGAACGCTTCCGTTTTCGACAATGATTAACAAGAGTGTTTTGATGGGAGAGCAAGCGATGAGAACAGAGCAGCATCAGTGATCGGCGAATCAAGGATGGGGGCGCGATCCTTCGGAGGCGCTGGGCGCAGCGCAGCTGGCGCTGGTCTTTGGGTGCATGGGCGCGCTGGAAGCGAGCGGGGCATTTGATTGGGTGCGCGCCGCCTACCCTGGCGCCGCGATTTTCGGATGCACGACAGCGGGCGAGATCCATGGCCGCACAGTTCGCGACGATACAGTTTCGGTAACGGCGGTCCATTTCGAACACACGCGGCTGGCGATCTCCTATGCCGGCATCCCCAGCTCCGAAAGCAGTTTTGAGACGGGGCAGGAACTCGCGCGTGGCATTGACGCCGACGGGCTTACCCATGTGCTCGTGCTGGCGGAAGGCGTTCAGGTAATCGGCAGCGACTTGCTGGACGGCGTCAATTCAATTCTTCCCGCGCATGTGACCGTCTCTGGCGGCTTCGCCGGCGATGGCGGTCATCTCTCGGAAACCTTTGTTTGGAGCGACGGCGCGCCGCAGGCGCACACAGCCCAGGCTCTGGCGTTCTATGGAAATCGATTGCAGATCGAAGTCGCCACCAGCGGCGAGTGGACTCCCTTCGGTCCCGAGCGGCTGGTGACGAAATCGAAGAAGAATGTCGTGTACGAACTGGACGGGCGTTCGGCGCTCGCGCTCTACAAGCAATATCTGGGCGAGCACGCCGCCGGGCTGCCGGGCGCCAGAATGCTCTATCCCCTGGGATTTCGCGCGGCGGACGGCGAGCGCCGTGTGATGCGCTCGCTGATCGCCGTGGATGAAGAAGAACAAAGCCTCACCTTCGGCGGCAATATTCCCGAACAGTCACTGGCGCGCCTATTCAACGGCAACATCGAGCAGATGATCGAAGGCGCCGAAACGGCGGCCGAAGCGATCCGCGAGACCATCCCCGCATCCTCCTCCCAGCTGGCGATCATGGTGAGCTGCTACGGTCGACGCCTAATCCTGCGCCAGATGATCGAAGAGGAAGTGGACGCAGTCGCGGAAATCCTCGGCGACGGAACCGCGCTGACAGGCTTCTATTCCTACGGCGAAGTCGCGCCGGCGTCCCAGGGCGGCCAAGCGCAGCTGCATAACCAGACGGTGACGATCACCTGCTTCCGGGAAGTCTAACATAGCCCTTTAAGTTAAACCTTGCTGAGTTTCGGCCCCGCCCCCCACTTGGGAGCCAGAGAAGAGCCCCTCCGCCCCATTAATAGCCGCCGAATTGTGACGGCAACTTTTTCTTAGTTGCTGTGTCACAAATGGCATGCTGCCTAATTATTTACCGATGGAGACCGGCGCCTATGACGCCGAGGACGAATGGATTGCTTGCCCGGAGTGCCGTTCGGTCATGTATCGCCTCGCCACTTATGAGCTGCCGGACAGCAGCGAGTTTCCCGCTGTGGAAGTGGATTTCTGGGAACTGATCGTGTGGGGATGGGCGATGATGATCGGCAAGTTCATCGCTGGGCTGATCACTTACAAAGGCCGAAATGCAAAGCTTGCGCAGCTCAAACGCAATGTGCTGCCACGCTATCCCCACAGCTTCGTCTGCCCCCGCTGCCTCACCGTCGCCCGGCGAATATAGATGCGGCAAAGCCTGAGGTATTCTTTCCTGGAGAACGGAAATGAAGGGGCGTGCTTTGACGACTTACCAAAAGCAGACAACTTTTCAGGGGACGCCATACTGCGCGGGGCTGCCGTTTGTGAGCGCACGCGCCATGTTGCCCGACGAGCGCGCCCAACTGACCCGGTGGGCCTGGAGGCTGATCGCGCAGGGCCTGGGCGCTTTCGCGGCGTCCGTCGCAGGCCCGGTGCTGGTCATACGATATGCGCTTCCTCTGATAGCCAACAGCGTCTTAGCCTTGCCTCTCGACGTCACGATGGCCCTCGCACTGCTTTTCTTACCGCTCTTGACGCTGCTGTCCAAATTTAGCTGGCTACGGCGCGGGATAGACC
>JAOQAA010000176.1 GCA_025963815.1 Capsulimonas sp. | reverse complement strand
GGACGGTGACGGCGGCGACGTGGTTCATCGTCAGCCCCATCGCGATGCACGGCGTCAGCTCACCTTTGCGGACGATGCGATTGAGATAGGTCGTGAAGCCGACGCCGAAGGTGAACAGGATATTGTCGAGTAGGAACAGGGCGTAAAGGGCGCCGACGGTTCGGAGCGTGGCGTAGCCGAGGAAGACCAGGATCAGGCCGATGCTGTAGAATGTGAGCGGCCCGCGCTCGCCCTTGCGGTCTACTAACTTGCCGATGTAGGGCGCCGTCGCGGCGATTAAGATCGCGTTGATCAGCTGGAGCGCCAGCATGTGCTGGAGCGGCACGTGGTAGATCAGGATCAGCGCGAATGAGGCGAAGATCGAGAAGATTTGGCGGCGGCAGCCTTCCAGGAAGGTCAGCAGATAGAACAGGCCATATTCGCGCCGCAGGATGAGACGGGCGCGCGTTCCTTCGGAGGCTGAGTGGCTGCCGAGCATCATGCAGAGGACACCGCCGGCGAAGATGGACGCGCCCGCCAGATAGAAGAACGTGTTGTAGGGAACGGCGTCAAAGAATTGCTTGATCAGCCATGCGATCCCCAGGCCCGCCAGAGTCGCGACCGAGCCGACCGCCGCCATACGTCCCAGATGCCGGCCGCCCTCCTGGCCCTTGGCGAGCGTCAGCGTGATCGCCGAGGACATTGAGGCGTAGAGGTGGAAGCCGATCGACCAGAAGACCGTGATGGCCACCAGAGGGGCGAAGCTGTGCATGTGTCCGGTCGCCCCGATCCCGATGCCCGTAATCAGCAGGCCGAGACCGGCAACGCGCGATTCGGCCAGCGCGATCAGCGTCCCAGCCATGATCGCCGTGAGAAATCCGGGGATCTCACGCATCGACTCCAGGCTTCCAAGCTGGAACGGCCCGGCATGCAGCTCGTCGCGCAGGAAGTTCTGGAAGACGCCCATGTAGACGGCGAACCCAAAGGAAAATAGAAATGTCAGGGCGGTGAACAGATTCCAGTCGCGGCGCAGGGCGCGAGCGTCGTCGCTCATAGATTGGGCCTCCGAAGATCGTGCGTGGGGTGGGCGGGGAGAGAAAGATGACATAGTGACTCCTCATTGACCTATGAGGTTGTCATCACCATGCTGCTTAAGACTGACCCCATTATACCTTTGGATGACTTGACGGAGTCAAGCGATGATGTTTCAATCAGGCCTGCTCCGGGCATCGTATTCACATGCCTGAAGGCGACACACTGTTTCGTGCGGCCACTGTTTTGCGCCGCGCTCTGCTGAACAAAACCGTCACCCAGTTCGACAGCTCCGTCGATCTCGTCGCGGGCGTTGCGTCGCGCCATCCCATTGCTGGACGCACGATCCACGCCGTCGAAGCGCGTGGCAAGCATCTCCTGATCGTCTTTCGCGACACTCAAGACACGGCCGCCGAACTCATTCCAACTCCTGAAGCCCTCAAACTCGCTCTCATTCGCACTGATATGATCCTGCATACGCATCTGAGAATGACGGGATCTTGGCACATCTACCGTCCCGGCGAGGCGTGGCGAAAACCTGCCCATTATGCGAAGGTCGTGGTCCGAACGGAAGATTTTGTCGCGCCGTGCTTCAGCGCCCCTGTGGTGGAGCTGCTGACGGGGCGCGAGACGGCGCGGCATCCACAGCTGGCGGCGCTGGGGCCGGACGCCATGACGGAGGCGTTCGATCCTGCCGAAGCGCGCCTGCGTCTGCGCCGCCACGCCGATGTTCCTCTGGGCGTCGCCTTAATGAACCAGCGCCTGATGTCCGGCGTCGGGAACGTTTACAAGTCCGAGGTGATGTTTTTGCAGCGCCTCTCGCCGTTTGTTCCGCTCAAAGCGCTTTCGGACGAGCAGTTGGACGCCGTGATTGCGCTGAGCCATAAACTCATGCGGGCCAATGAGACGAACGGCGCGCGCGTCACGAACTTCAGTTTGAACGCGAATGAGAGACTTTGGGTCTACGGCCGCAGCGGCGAGCCGTGCCGCCAGTGCGGGAGCAAGATCCAGATGCGCCGCCAGGGATTGGACGGACGATCGACCTATTACTGCCCGCAATGCCAAAACGTCGCGTCTTTCGCCGGGAACGTAACCTCGTCAAGCGCCATTGAGGAAAGTATCGAGGAGACACACGAACTATGAAAGCCATTCGATTTTATGATTACGGCGGTCCGGAAGTTCTGAAATACGAAGACGTCCCCGATCCGAAGCCGGGTCCGGGCCAGGTCTTGATTCGCACGTACGCCATCGGCGTCAACCCGTTCGAGACTTATATCCGCGCCGGCATCTACGGTCCGGTTCCGCTGCCCAATATCCTCGGCGTGGACGCCGCCGGCGTGGTGGAGACGGTCGGCGACGGCGTCACGGACTTTGCGCACGGCCAGCGTGTCTACGTGATCGGTGCGCCTGGAACCTACGCCGAACTCATTCTGTCCGATCAAGCTAAAATATTTCCATTGCTCGAAAGCCTTACCTTTGCTCAGGGCGCCGCGCTCGGCGTTCCCTACGGCACGGCGCACCGGGCGCTGTTCCATAGGGGCAAGGCGCAGGCGGGCGAGACGGTTCTGATCCACGGCGCGAGCGGCGGCGTTGGCACGGCGGCAGTGCAGCTCGCCCGCGCCGCCGGTCTCACCGTATTCGGCACAGCCGGTACGGACAAGGGCCTGACGCTCGTCCGAGAGCAGGGCGCGCATCAGGCCTTCAATCACAAGGATCCAGATTACCTGGAGAAGATCAAAGCGGCGGCTGAAGGCAATGGTGTCGAGCTGATTCTGGAAATGCTGGCGAACGTGAACCTTCCCAAAGATCTGGACCTGCTGGCGAAATATGGCCGCGTCGTGGTCGTCGGCAATCGCGGCTCGGTCGAGATCAACCCACGCGACACGATGGGCAAGGATATTGATATTCGGGGCATGACCCTGATGAACGCCACGACCGACGACTTGCGCCGCATGCACGCCGAGATTGGTGAGGGATTGAAGAATGGGGCGCTGAAACCCATCGTCGGCCAGGAAATCCCGCTCGCCGAAGCCGCCAGTGCTCATCAAGAGATCATGCAGGACGGCGCGCATGGGAAGATCGTACTGGTTCCGTAGGAACCCTCACCCTCGATCCCTCTCCCGGCCGGCTAAAGCCTGGGAGAGGACCGAGGATGAGGGCCTTAGAAGATCCGTCCGCCCAGTGGAACCTCGCGCTCCACGGCCAGCAGCACGACGCGGCCTTCTTCGTCCGGCGCCCCGAGCACCAGCACTTCCGATTTGAACCCCGCGATGCGCCGATCACCCAGATTGACGGCGGCGACGATCAGGCGCCCCTCCAAATCTTCCGCTGTATACAAAGCCACGAGCTGCGCGCTGGAAGTCTTGACGCCCAATGGCCCGAAATCGATCCACAATTTGTACGCCGGCTTCACCGCTTTCACATTCGGCTCGGCTTTGGTGATGCGTCCCACGCGCATCTCCAGCACGCCGAAGGCGTCCAGCGGCGCAATGTGGGCCTGTTCGCGATTGTCGGCGGTAATTTGTGTCATATTCTATTCTCCAGAGATATGTTATGATGATCTTATCGTCTGTGTAGGCCGATTTGCTTGAAGAGAAAGGAGATCCGTGTGCAGCAAGAACGGAACAAACAACTCTTGCTTCCCAAGACGCTGCAATCGGTTGCGGATATTCCGGACTTTCCGTTCGCCACATTCGAGGAGTTTTCGACGGCGGTCCAGGACGGAACCGCTCTTGTTTGGACGGGGTTCAATTTGCGCGTTCTCCTCACCCTCTCGTCATGGCCGGCGCGGATCGTGACGCTGACGGCGCTCTCTTCGGGTGTCTGGGTTGCTGCGGCGTTCGCCGCGGCGGCCATCATTACCGGGCAGGGATGGCTTGTCGTGGGCGTTCTCACCGCGCTGCTTGGCGCCT
>JAOQAA010000161.1 GCA_025963815.1 Capsulimonas sp. | reverse complement strand
CCTGCTGCGCGATGGTCTGCTCGTATCGCAGCCACTTCACATGTCCATCGCAGAACGCATAGTTCGAGCCTCCGCTGTGCCCCGTGGCCGCCGCGGGACCGCCGTTCTGACCGTTTAAGTATTCGCCTGAGTTGCACCAATTGTCCTGCGCCCAGCCGACTTTGACGAAATGGTAAGCATTCCAGCGCTCGGACAGCACAATTGTCGTTGCCGGCGAAGTGATGCCGGCGAGCTTGGTGTTGGATGCGCTCCAATCGCCGCCCCAGTCGCCGCCGCCGCCAAGCGTGATACTGTAAGATGTGATCTGCGGCGCCTGGCCGGGAATATCATTTCCAAAAGCGTCTTTGTTGGTCGCGCCGCGGCTGTAAGTGTCATCCGGGCAGGCAAAGACGCCGACGCTTTTCACATACGGCATAATTTGCGAGCACCACGTTCCATCCGGCTGCGCCCCGTTGCCATAAGCATAAGGATTGGTTTCGTCATTGTCCTGATTGTATTGCATAATGCCCAGCCCAAGCTGCTTCAAATTAGAAGCACAGCTTGTCTGGCGAGCCTTCTCGCGGACCTTGGCGAAGACGGGAAACAGAATGGAAGCAAGTATCGCAATAATGGCAATGACTACGAGAAGCTCAATCAGTGTAAAGCCGTTTCGGGTTTTGCGCGGCGTGGATTCGATGATCATAATATATCTCCTTTGAAATCGCGGTACAGGTAAGATCAAGTACTTGAGCAATGACCAATGGTATCATAGCATTCTTATCCTGTCAAGTACTTGAGCACAACTTTTTCTTAAATATTTTTGACGGATTTCAGCAAGATCAGACTTGACACCGACACGAACGTTTGTTAGAATGGAAGAAAGGTCAAATAGTTGAGCAAGACGCCAATGCAAAAAAGAATGTATAAATCTTCTGGTCGGCCCACCCTGAGCGACATCGCGACTCAGGCTGGGGTCTCTGTCAGCACGGCGTCGCTCGTGCTCAGCGACAAGGCCAAACAGCGGCGGCTTTCCGACGACGTGGTGGCCCGCGTCCGCAAGGTGGCGGCGGATCTCGATTACTCCCCAAACTTGCTCGTCCAATCGCTTCAGCAGGGCCGTACACATACCCTGACGTTCTTCAATGGATTTCGCACGCGCAGCCCCGACGATCTTTATATGGATCGACTGACAACGGCGATCGAGCAGGCGGGCGGACGTCTTGGCTACGATATTCTAATCTACTGTGTTTTTGAACGATCCGTGGAGGATACCTATCGGCATTTGAATGGTGGCCGCTGTGACGGGGTTTTGCTGTTCGCCGCCGAGCCCGCCGACCCACTCCTGCCATATCTGCGCAATTCGCGTCTGCCAGTGGTGCTGGTAAACAGCACGGACACGAGCAATGCGCTTTCCTATGTCAAGGAAGATCACGTCAGCGGCTTAATACAAGTCGCGGATCAGCTTATGGCGCTGGGACATCGCAGGATCGCGGCTCTCGGCAACACGCCGCGCGGAAATCGCGACGCCGATCTGCGCATCGGCCTGCTGCGCCAGCTGCTTGCCGAGCGCGGCGTTCCCATCCCAGACCGCTGGGTCATCCATAGCGACGACAACAAATACGATGACGCCGAACAAGCCCTGCGCTTCTTAATGGCCGAGCCGGCGCCGCCAACTGCCCTCTTCTGCTGGCACGATCGTTTGGGATATCAGGTTCTCGAACATTGCGAGCGTATGGGAATCGTCGTTCCCGATCAATTGTCTCTGATCGGTTACGACGGCTTGCGCTGGCCGGCGCAGGCCAAACACGTTCTGTCGTCAGTCGAAGTGGACATCCCAGGATTGGCGCACGCCGCGGTCACGCTGCTGCATCGGCAAATTAACGGCCTGGATGTTCCTCCAGTCGGACAGGAACTCCCCGTCCGAATCACTCCCGCCGGAACAACGCTGGCGCGCGTCGACTGAGCCTGCGCTCTTCTTGATCTTGCTCCCCGCTTCCCGGCGAAATCGCGGACGATAGCGAACCAGCGCGGATTTCGGGTAAAATCTTGCGGTAAAACGTCCAGCGCGACAACAAGATTTCCAGGAGAGTGCATTAGTATGCCGGTCACGAATAGATTTTATGGGGGGACATCCACGGGAGCCGGGAAGATCGTCTCCGACTTCGGTCTCTGCGACATCAAGGGCGGTTACATCTACACCGCCAAGCTGCGCCCCAAGGGCCTGCTGGCTGTCGTTTTCTTCTCCCCCGAAACCGCAGCGTCCGTGAACGTGCTGAAGACCGTTCAAAGCTGGACCGGCGAAATTGAGGCGAGCAAATGGTCGGCCCTGGGTGTCGCCACCGGCGACCGCGAGGCGATCAAGCAGTTTGCCGACGCCAACGGCATCGACAAAGTCTCGCTGCTGGTGGACTACGATTTCTACCAGACGCGCAGCTGGGGCATTTCGCACATCCCAAGCCTGTATATCATTTCAGGAAAGACCGGCCGGATCCTGGACCGCATCGTCGGCGACAGCCCTGCGGAACTCCAGGCCGCCAAGGAAGTGCTGAGCAGAGAAGTCTCGGCAATCCTTGCGGCAGAGGAAGCCGCGCGCAAGGCGGATGAAGAGAAGAAGGCGGCCGAAGCCGCCGCGAAGGCCGCCGAAGCCGCCGCAAAGCCGGCGGAGCCCGCCAAAGCGTAATTAGAATAATTTAATCAATTGGAATAAGACAAAAAAGAGCCGCCGGACAAGCCCTAGCGCCGGCGGCCTCCACCACATCGAGGATGGAAAGATAAGGAGATCACATCAAGTAAGACGTTGTGTCATTCCAAATTGTTCCGACCATTTGTTCGAACGTTCTTTCTTTCCAAAAAAATCTCCGAGCACTGTTGACAACCTTGATGCCCCTCGGTATAATACGTATTATAAGTTTTACTAGTAATTAAATGGTAAATTTAAAGATCAATGATCCCGCTGACCGGACAACCCGAGGCCTGGAGCATATCGAAAGATATGCTCCAGGCTATTTCGTTTTCAGCAGTACGTGACACGGAAAGGCATCGGAAATGCTCAAAAACACCAAAATCAATCTCGGATTTACTCTTATTGAGTTGCTCGTTGTGATCGCTATCATTGCGATTCTCGCAGCGATTCTCTTCCCTGTCTTCGCACAGGCCAGAGAGAAGGCGCGACAGACTTCGTGCCTCTCCAATGAGAAGCAAATCGGCATTGGCGTTCTTGGTTACACGCAGGATTATGATGAAGCTCTGCCGCCTTCGTCTTACAAGGCCGCCACGGGGACCGGCAATGTCAACTGGCCATTTCTGATCGATTCTTATTTGAAGAGCGGCTTCCCCGGCGACAACACCTCCTTGGCGGGGAAAACGCTGGGCGTTTTCTCCTGCCCCGATTTCAATCCCTCCCCGCGCAACCCATGGCCGTCCGCGACGCCAAACTATCAGCCGGCGAAAAGCTATGTCGCGAATGTGACCGTGATGTGCGCGAGCGGTAACAGCCAGCTGACGTCCGGACCGTTCTTCGGTCCGGCGTGGTCCATCGCGCGTATTCAGGCGCCGGCGCAGCTGGTGCTGGTGGCCGAGGGCGGCGGCGGATCCGTGGAAACATCCGGTAACGACACCGCAACAGCCGACACGGATGATGTGGCCAATTCCCAGTACGGAGACCATATTCACGAGTGGGGAAATTACGTCGTGGCGCGCAACCGTCATAACGGCGGATCGAACTATCTCCTGGCCGACGGCCACGCAAAGTTCTTCCATGCTCCTGCCCAAAACTATCAAGCCGACGGCAAAACGCCCAATGTCAGCACGACCGGCATTGTGTTCCAGCGCAGCGCCTATCCGAACGCCCCAGCGTACTTTTGGGAGGATGGAGCGTTCTAATGAGATTGCGTGGATTTCTCACACAGCGCCCAATTCACCTCTCGGCTTTTGCGATCGCCGTTGTGCTTACCGGCGGTTGCGGCTCCAAAAAGAGCTCGTCGCCGGGCGCCGAGCCAGACGCGGGACTTCTTCGAGTCGGTATTCTGAGCACGAATGGCGTCCCAACAGGCGTCGATGGATGGGGGTACAAGCAGGGAGTTCTGTTGCCAGCCCTGCGTGAGGCGGGCGTGACCCGGATTCAGTATGCGGCGTTCGCGCATGGGCCGAACTTGAACGAAGCACTCGCCTCGAACGCAGTCGATGTCGGCCTTTACAGCGATACGCCGGCGATTGTCGGGCACGCCGCCGGGATCAAAACGCGTCTGGTCAACCAGAACGCCGTGGGCAATAACACGTGGCTGATCGTGCGGCAAGACGGTCCCAGAAGCCTGGAAGAGCTGCGCGGAAAGACTGTCGGAACTTCAAAGGGCACGGCATGGAGCCGCTACCTCTTCGGTCTGCTGGCCGAGAAGGGTCTGACCAAGGACGTCAAAGTCGTTCACCTGCCCAGCGACGCCGGTCCGGCCCTGCTGCACGGAGATATTGCTGCTTACGCCGGCAGCGGTCCGCAATTACTTGCGCAGGGCTTCCGGTCGATCGACGATTCCTCGCAGCACCCTGAGCTGCAAGGCACGAGCGTGACCGTGGTGACGGAAGATTACCTCGCCAAGCATCCCCAGTTTCCCACTGTCTGGAATAAGGCGCATCTGGCCGCTGTCAGCGACGTTCTCGCGCACCCGAGCGCCTATTATCAATTCGAAGCGGACGTCACAAAGCAGCCGTTGTCTGTCGTCAAGCTTTCCAGCTCTGTCAGCCGCTTCACCCGGCAGCCCTTCACCGAGCGCGGCCTGCAATTACTGAGCGGCACGAAAGCGTTTCTCATCGACCAGCGCCTCGCCCGTCAGGACTTCGACGTCAAAGCCTGGATCGCTCCCTCGGAGCAAGCCTCGACAGCATCGTTCAATCTCACAAGCTCCAAAATCGCCAGCCGATCCACCCCATAACCCCTCCCCTTCCATCCGCCCCACGCGCGCCTCCGCGTGGGGCCTATTCCCCTCTCCCGTCAAGTAGGGGTCCGTGAAGCAATGGAACAGGGAAGCCACTTAAACCCGGCGACCTCGCCCAAGGTGCTTCATCGATCGTTTCCATTGGTCAAAGGACGCAGCTCTCCGCGCGACGGATTCGGGGGCCGGTCATAGCGGACGCCATCCGATGCAATGCAGACAACAATTCGTTGCACTCTGTTACGCTGCCTTCTTGACATCGTTACTAGGCCGATTTGTCAGGATGGCGCTCGCGATGAGGTGAAAGAGATGATCCCCCCGTGGCGCGAATCCGGGTTGGTCGGCGAGCCAGGCGAGCGCCGACATCAGGGCGAACAGGTCGACCCCATCCATATCGGCGCGCGCCGTTCCTTCGGCCTGGGCACGGAACAGGAGTCGCGCGCCCACTAACTGGAGCGCTGTGCTTGAAGCGTGAAGCGCGGAGTCCGGGTCCGCATGGGCGCTCGCCAGCAAGGCGCAGACGCCGCTATAGCTATGAGTGAACGCCACTCCTTCGCGAAACCAGGACACCAGTGCTTCGTCAGGGGGGCTCGACGTTTCGAGCTCGGCTGCCTTCTGCGTCAGTGCGTCCACCTGCAAATGCAGCAGCGCTTCGAACAAGGCTTCTCGCGTCCGGAAATGGCGCTGCAGGGTGCCCAACCCGACGTCGGCACGGCGGGCGATTTCTCGCATGGACGCGTCGGCCCCCTGCTCGGTGACGACTTCGCACGCGACCGCAAGCAGATGGCTGTGATTTTTTCTGGCGTCGGCTCGCATAAATTTTAAATCCTTCTTGACAAACGGGTCGACGACCCGTATAATAGAATCTGTATCTGGGTCACCGACCCATATGATACCGCACATTTGTGCAAATGGCAATAGAGGCGCAGTACGACGCCACGAAAGGAAAAGAAAAATCATGGGAAAGCTAGACGGTAAGGTTGCAGTCATCACGGGGGGATCCAGCGGGATTGGCTTGGCCACAGCCAAGCGCTTCGTGGAAGAGGGCGCGCACGTCGTAATCACTGGCCGACGAGAGAAAGACCTGACAGAGGCCGCTGCCCTTATCGGGAGAAACGTTACGACGGTCACAGGCGACGTGTCACGCTTGGAAGATCTCGACCAGCTCTATGCCGTCGTGAAAGAGAAACATGGTCACATCGACGTACTCTTCGCGAATGCGGGCGCAGGTACAATCGCCCCGCTCGCGGTGGCTACCGAGGCACATTTCGACCAGACCTTCGACGTCAACGTAAAGGGAATGTTCTTTACGGTGCAGAAGGCCCTTCCCCTCTTCAAAGACGGCGGCTCGATTATCCTGAACTCCTCAGTCTCGAACGTGTTGGGACTCCCAGGGTTTACCGCCTACGCCGCGAGCAAGGCGGCTGTGCGCAACTTTGCGCGCGGCTGGACTCTGGAATTGAAAGACCGCAAGATCCGCGTGAATTCGATGAGCCCCGGAGCAATTGATACCCCAGCCTTAGCGACGACGACGGGCCTCACCGCTGAACAGGCCGAGCAAGCGGCCGAACAGTTCACTACCCAGATCCCAATGGGGCGCAGAGGCATGCCGGAGGAGATTGCGGCAGCAGTCTTGTTCCTCGCCTCCGATGAAAGTTCCTATATCACCGGCGTGGATCTCGCAGTCGACGGAGGCATGGCGCAGGTCTGACGCCGACGCCGTCCCGCGTTTGGCCCTCCAGCCCCGCCAGTCGCGGGACCACCGGTACGCGGAGCCGAGAGCGCCGTCGCTACTCGTTCCCAGGCGTGCACGCAGGACTTGATCGATGGGGCGGGCGACCTAGCCAATGTTCGCTTCGCGAACCTTACTTTCTAACATTAGATCGGAGAAATATCATGAGCTATGCAATTGTAGGATTCGGTGCGGTGGGCCAGGCCCTCGCCCAGGCCTTCGCCCGTAAAAACATCGACGTGACTGTCGCGAGCCGCCGACCGCCCGAGGTGTTGGCGCCGCAGGCTGGGGCGATTGGACCCACGGTCGTCGCCAAGTCGCTGCGGGATGCACTCGAGGCCGACACAATCTTTTTGGCAGTCCCGTTCGGGGAACATCGCGAGGTTGCGAAGGCCCTGCCGAGCTGGAAAGGCAAGACGGTCATCGACGTGACGAACGCGTTTGGAATTCCTGTTGAGGAACTGGACGGCCTCCCGTCCTCCGCCTTCGTCGCGAAGTCGTTCACCGGCGGTAAGCTCGTGAAAGGTTTCAATCACCTGATTGCGGCCACCCTGGCGACCGATCCGGTCGTCGAGGGCGGCCACCGGGTCGTCTTTCTGTCGAGCGACGACGAGGATGCGACCGCTTCCGTGGCGGACTTGGCCAGACAACTGGGGTTCGCACCCGTCGAACTGGGAAAGCTCAACGAAGGTGGCGCGCTGGTGCACGCACGCGGCCGCACTTGGGGCCAGCTCATCTTCCAGGATTTGTTCAGGAAGGAGCAGTAATCGATGACTATGTTAGCTTTGGAGGAAGAGCGTAAATTCAACATAAAAAACAACGAAAACAAAATGGAGAGATTCGATGAGCATCGAAGAGAATGTCCAGATTGTGAAGGTTTTTTTTGCAGCGATGGGCCGCAGCGATAAGCAAGGTCTGCTGGCGTTGTCTGCCGAAGATATTGTATGGATCATTCCGGGCGAGGACTGGCCGCTAGCCGGTGTGCACTGCGGGCACGCGGGATTGGAGGATTTGCTTCAGAAGGCTTCCGAGCTGGAAACTTCATTCCCAGAGCCCCCCGAATTCGTAGCGCAGGGAGACCGTGTTCTGGTCGTCGGCTTCGCCAGGGGAAGAATCAAAGCCACGAACAGGACGTTCGAGGACCATTGGGTCTTCGCCATCACCGTTCGAAATGGCAAACTGACGAACATCCGGGAGTATATCGACACGCAAGCACTGGCGCGGGCCTCCGAGATGGTGTGAGCCCATGCCCTGACCTATCGAGACCGACACCACACGTTCGGTTTCCCGCCCAAGCGGTCCCCGGACTCTCGCTCATCAGCCAGAAGGGACATAGCGCGGCCTCGATAGGTCATTGCCCCCCGAACTCTGCGTCAGGCGAGTTCATAGATCATTTCCTGTGGTCAACGGATGCAGCTCTTCGCGTGCGACGGATTCGGGCGCCGAGAACGAATAGCGCCCGAGCATTGATGTCTTCTTGTCCTTCGCGGCGATGCTGGAACAGCTCGCCGCTCCAACGTCTTATCGCCTTCGTCAACACCCGCTCAAAACTCCCGACACGATCATCTGCATTGCACTCTGTTACGCTGCCTTCTTGATATCGGTGCAAGGCCGATTTGTCAGGATGGCGCTCGTCATAACGTGAAAGAGATGATCCTCCCGTGGTGCGAATCCGGGCTGGCCGACGAGCCAGCCGAGCGCCGACATCAGGCCGAACAGTTCGACCCCATCCAGATCGGCGCGCGCCGTTCCTTCGGTCTGAGCACGGAGCAATAGTCGCGCGCCCGCTGAGTGCACCGCTGCGCATGTCGCGTAAAGCGCGGAGTCCGGATCCTCATGGGCGCTCGCCATCAAGGCGACAACGCCGCTATAGCTTTGGACGAACGCCACCATTTCGCGAAACCAGGACACGAGCGCTTCGTCAGGGGAACTCGACGTTTCGAGTTCGCCTGCCTTCTCCGTCAGTGCGTCCAGATTCGTACGCAGCAGCGCTTCGAACAAGGCTTCTCGCGTCGGGAAATGACGAAGCAGTGTGGCCAACCCGACGCCGGCCCGGCGGGCGATATCTCGCATGGACGCATCGGCTCCATGCTCGGCGACGACGTCGCGCGCGACCGCAAGTATGTGACTGTAATTTTTTCTGGCGTCGGCTCGCATAAATTTTAAATCCCCCTTGACAAATGGATCAGTGATCCGTATAATGGAATTTGTATATGGATCACTGATCCATATGATACCGCACATTTGTGCAAATGGCAATAGAGGCGCAGTACGACGCCACGAAAGGAAAAGAAAAATCATGGGAAAGCTAGACGGTAAGGTTGC
>JAOQAA010000148.1 GCA_025963815.1 Capsulimonas sp. | reverse complement strand
CCGCAGAAGTGGATCTTCACGAGCCTCGGTAACGGCGCCTACAGCATCAAAAACGCGACCAGCGCCCATGCGGCCGACGGCGGCGCGAACACGCAAGGCACAAAAGTATGGCTCTACGGCTACAATGGCACCGTCGATCAGCAGTGGATCCTGTCGTCCACCTCCAACGGCTACACGATTAAGAGCGCGCAGACGAGCCTCGTCTTCGACGGCGGCGCCAACACGCAAGGCACGAAGCTGCAGCTGTACGGCTCGAACTTGAGCGTGGATCAGAAGTGGATCGTTCACTAGCTTTTACGGTTAAATTTCTACGATAACGCGGCGCAAAGAAGCCGGCGAATGAATTCGTGCACTTCTAGGCGCGAATTCATTCGCCGGCTATCCATGGATTCACTCAGACAGGTTTGTTGATGACGCACCCTAGACACCCGGCGAATTTATTCGCCGGCCTGCTCGCAGCGACGCTCGTTTTCCCCCTGCCGTCCCATGCAACGGCGGCTTCGGGCAGTGGCCAGCCCGGACGCCATCTGATCGACGCCAACCGGGAGCCATTCGATATCGTCACGCAGGGGGTCGATACCCGCACTCGCGACTACGCATATTCGCACACAGACATTATCCTGCCCGGAGCGCTCGGCCCACGCGTCGCTCTCACGCGCACGTTCCGCGCCAACGTTCCGAGTGAAGGCCCCTTCGGAACCGGCTGGAGCTGGCGCTTCACGTCCGGCTCTGATAAGACAGACGCATTGACCGACGTGACTGATCGGCACGGCAGCCATATCACTTATCAATATATGCCGCCCACCCCAGGAGTGAAGCGGCGGCTCATTGCGATCACAACATTCCATGCAGACAAACAGCGAGGCTATGCCCTCGTCAAAGACTATTCGCTCGCGATTCAATGGAACATTAGCGATCCCGCCCACCCGCGCGTCGCGTCGGTGACGAGTTATCAGGAAAATCCCAGACGCGCCAAATTACAGACCGTAACCTATGAATACGCCGACGGCGCCGCCCATTCGGTGACAAGCGCGCACAGCCCCGGCGACAAGGTGACGCGCTATGCTTACCACCGCTGGACATCTCCGGCCAGCGATGGCGCGGCGGCGATCCACGAAGATGATCTGCTGAGTTCGATCTCCGACGCCGACGGGGCAGCAACACACAATGCGTACAACGATGAGTGGGGCGGCGATTACGCGCTGCTCACGCAGCTGGAGGCCATGCGCGTTCAAGTCGCCCGTGTCACCAACCCTGCCGGACGTATCACGGAGTTTGTCCCCACAGGAACCGACAGCGGCGCTTCGGGAACGCATCTGATGATGCGGCACACCGAATTGATGCCGGGCGGCGCTGAGGGCTGCTCCGTGCGCAGCGTCTACTATGTCCCAAGAGATTCGGGAACCTGGGTGGTGAGCGGCTGGCATTCGCAGGGCGTCGAGCGGCTTTACGACCTCGCGGGCCGATTGGTCCAGGAAGACAGCCGCGCGGGCTTTCGGTGGAGCCACCGCGTTCCCGCCCGCCTAATCGCGCCGCCCCGCGCCGACATGGACTACGACGACCGCCGCCACTTCTGGACGCTCATCGACATGATGCACGCCGTCTTCTGGCAGGACGTCTTTTCGCCCGGCGTCCCCGGCACGCAGCTGCTCGACGGCGGAATCGTCACCCTCCGCAAGCTCTACTCCTACGACGCCGCCGGCCGCCGGATCGTAACCACGGTCCAGGGCTTCCCCTTCACGCCGTTTGAAAGCCTGCCCGAGTCCAATGGGCCGCTGACCTACACGCGCCGTACCGCCTACTGGGGTCCGATGCAGTACGGCCAGAAGAAGATCGAGATCGACCCCGCCGGCCGCCGCGTCTTCTACGATTACTACGATTCCCACGCCGCGCCCGAGCTGCGCGGAAACCTGCGCGCTGTTTACGCCGACGTTTCCGCCGGCGCGAAGAACGGCTGCGCCGTTGCTTATAATCCCTTCGATCGTCCCATGTCCACGTCCGGACAGGCCGCGCTCGCCGCTCACCCGCGCTCCGGCGCCGTTCCCGTCCTGCAAATCTCCGAATTCGACCCGATGGGCCAGCCGCGAACAATCCGCACGCTGCAATCCCTCTCGCCCACCCGCTTCACCGTCGAACACCGCGCGCCCGCCACGGCGCCGCTGGGCTTGTCCACCCAAGGCGCCGTGACAGGACAGCGCGAAGCCGAAAAAACGACGACGGCTTATGATGCATTGGGACGCATCGTCCGAAAAACCATCACCCGCGCCGGCCGCATTGTCGCCGAGACCCGCACGGACTACGCGCACGATGGCTCCGATCTTCTCGTCAGCGACGGCGAAGTCGCACGCCGTCGTCGGCTTGGCGCCGACGGCAAACCAAGTGCCCAAGAGTTTCAATACACGCCCGCCGGCCTTCTGCAATCCGTCTCAGACCATGACGGCGACGGCCCTGTCATTCGCCGCTCCGTCCAGTACGAAACACGCGAGGGCGCCGCCACCAGACGCCCCCTCGCCCTCACCGAAGCCTGGGACGGCGCGCCGCGTTTTC
>JAOQAA010000120.1 GCA_025963815.1 Capsulimonas sp. | reverse complement strand
CTACCTGATGAGCCCCCCGCTGGTCGTCGCGTTCGCACTGGCCGGTCGCGTGGATATCAACCTCACGACCGACGCCATCGGCAAGGACAAAGAAGGTGAGGATGTCTTCCTGAAGGATCTGTGGCCGACCTCCGAGGAGATCGGCGACGCGCTTCAGGCGGCGAACGATCCCGAGACCTACCGCAAGCTCTACAGCAACTTCACGGAGCAGAACCCGCTCTGGGCGGAAGTTCCGAGCAGCACCGGTCAGGTCTACGACTGGGATTCGCAATCGACCTACATCCAGGATCCTCCGTACTTCGATAAGTTCGGCATGGATGCGGGAACAGCCAAGGATATCAAGGGCGCCCGGCCGCTCGCGATCTTCGGCGACTCCGTAACCACGGACCACATCAGCCCGGCCGGCGCGATCAAGGCGTCTTCTCCCGCGGGGCTGTACCTTCAGGAGAAGGGCGTCGAGCCGCAGGACTTCAACAGCTACGGCTCGCGGCGGGGCAACGACCGTGTCATGATGCGCGGCACCTTCGCCAACGTGCGCATCAAGAACCAGATGGTTCCTGGCGTCGAGGGCGGCGTGACCGTGCACTATCCGGCCGGCGAGCAGATGAGCATCTACGACGCCTCGATCAAGTATCAGGCGGCGGGCGTTCCGCTGATCATTCTTGCGGGCCAGGAATACGGTACGGGAAGCTCGCGCGACTGGGCGGCGAAGGGAACGAACCTGCTGGGCGTAAAGGCGGTCATCGCGGAGAGCTTCGAGCGCATCCACCGCAGCAACCTCGTGGGGATGGGCGTCCTGCCGCTGCAGTTTATCGACGGCGCCAATGCGCAGTCGCTGGGACTGGACGGCTCGGAAACGTTCGACCTGCTGGGCCTGGAGAGCGGCCTCGCGCCGCGCCTAAAAGTGACGCTGGTGGTCCATAAGAAGGACAGCGAAACTCAGGAAATTCCGGTCCTGCTGCGTATCGATACGCCGATCGAGGTCGACTACTACCTGCACGGCGGCATTCTGCCGTACGTACTTCGCCAGCTGATCAACGCTTCCTAAGCCTCGGATCTCGCGTTGTCCAACGCAATGGCCGCATGAATGGTTTCATGCGGCCATTGTGTTTTGGAGCAGGCGTCTATATACGTCGCTACACGTGCGATTTGATGAACGCTTCCTGACGGTCTTTCCATATATGCGCGCGGCTGAGAATTTCCTGACGGATTTCCGTGGGAAGATCTTCGAGCATTGCGATTTTTTCTGCGAACATCTCCTCCGTTATGCTTTCCCAGGGAATATAGAACTGCTCCAGCTCCATCGATTCCATAAAATCAAGACATTTGTCCCGGTAGCCCAGCATGATTGGCGGAACGCCTGCGCAGCAGGAAAGTACGGCGCCGTGTAGGCGGACGGACATCGTGAACGCACACGGGCTTACGGCCTCAAAGAATTCCTGAGATGTGGCGAGGCGCCTTACGGCGGTTGGAGCAGGGGTAATATGGCGCATCAGGCGTTCGGTCGGCGCGATGTCCGAGTCGGTCATTGCAACGGGAATGGGAGTCCATCCCTGCGCTGCGAGACGTGAAAGGGTGGGGATGACCGCCGCAAACAGCTGCCGTTCTTCCTTCGCCGTTTGATCGGAAGCGGCGATGTTAACGACAAACGACTTTGTCGGCGGCTGCGGCTTGCCCTGCGTCAGAGATAGCGCCAGATCACCGATCACGACGGAGTGGGAGATGCCCAGTGTCGAGAGTTTATCCAGCGATCGCGGCCCGCGCACGCCTAAATGCGGAATCTGGCTGAGCAGGCGCTTCCAGTCGGTCAGATCTACGTCGGGCTCCATCTCGAAGCCGGAGCTGCCGACGCCGGTTCCGAGGGACCAGACCAGAATTCCCTGATCAAGCGCCGATTCCACAACCGGTGGAAAGAACCTCGGCGAAATGAGCGTTCCGCCGCCCAGGATGACGGATCGGAAGTATCGCGGTCCCGACAATCCAAAACGAGCGAGCAGCTTTTCGCGCTGCGGCGCGTCGTATTGCAGCAGCACATGATTGGGAAGAGTGTTCCGGGCCGCTTCCCACATCGCGTCATCGCCCAAATTGCCGTGCCCCGACCAGCCAATGTAGCCGATAATCGGCTTACGGGTCCGCAATGCGCGGCGGCGGACGCCAACGGTACGAATAAGGTCGGTAATTTTACGAACGATCTCGGTCATAGTGTCTGAGCTTTCCTATGCGCCTCTGCGAGATACTCTCGATCAGTCAGCGCTCCATGAGTATGAAATAGCAGAGTGTTTGGGTCCGTTTTGGTTTTCCAGCCCTCACGGAACCCCCAGACGAATGCTGTAACCCGCACAAATCCCTTAGGATTTTCGCGTCTCAATGTGGCTAGGACACACGGCAGTAGAGACTTACACAGAACAATCTCCATCGTGAGCGGCCAAGATATCCAGCCATGGCGCCGGGTCAGTTTTGAACACATCGCGCCGATTCCGACCCAGTCTTGATGGGTATGCAGGCGCCCCTGATCCCAATCACGAAATCCCAAATGCTCGACGGTGCTTTCCGCCAGCTCGTGGACTTCATAGCCATTCAGTACGCTGCGGATACTGATGTCTCTGTCTTCACTTGCATGAAAGCGGCCGCCGGGAGAGAGCGACGGATCAAAAGCGCCGAATGGGAGAACCAGACTTCGGCGCACCGCCATGTTTGCGCCGATACCGCACGCTTGATTGAGCGCGCGCAGAGATGTATAGCGGCGATTACGGGTGATTTTGCTGTCCGGAATATATCCCATGCCGGCTTCATGCGGCGCCGCGACGACACGCCCGAACGCCACCGCCGTGTTGGGGTGCTCCTGAAATACTCTCTGATATTCTCTCAGCCAGTCCGGTGCGACCAGGCAATCGTCATCTGTGATCGCGACAATGTCCTCCGTCGCAATTCTGACGCCAAAGTTCAGTGCGTGACCTTTATTCTGCTGAGAGAGATGAAAATATCTGAGGCGTGGATCGGCCTGAAATTCTTCTAGAAGCGCTTTGACTTCATCATCCTGGTTTTGGTCGACAACAATGAGTTCGCGAAGATGGAGCGGCGCATCTAAGATGCGCCTGACACACGCGGAAATCGTCGATGAGCGGCCCGCCGTACAGAGCAGTACGGAAATCATGGGAGATCGCGACATATATTATATCTTATCATACTTCTTAGAGGGCAGGCGCATAAAAAATACCGGTTTTTTTACAG
>JAOQAA010000034.1 GCA_025963815.1 Capsulimonas sp. | reverse complement strand
CGCCGCCGGCGATCGGGAGGGAATAAATCGTTCCGTCGTTCAGGAAGACAACTGATTTGCCGTCCGCGCTCCAGGCGAGGCCCGATGGCGGCTTCATGTTGCTTTTGCTCAGATCCAGCAGCAGGCGCGGCTTGCCGCCGCCGTGCGTCCCCGTGTCCGCCGGCGCCAGCCATAGCTGGTGCACGATGTCGTGCGTTCCCTCGACGATCGTGATGACCTGCTTGATATAGGCGATCTGCCGTCCGTCGGGCGAAAAGGCGGGCTGGTTGATCCAGTCGCGGCTGCCGCCATCGGTGTCCTGCGGCTCGACCTCGCGCAGCATCTCGCGGGACGCGCCGTCGAGTGTGACGAGGCGCATGCCGCGCAGCGTCGTGGTCTTCTCCGAGGGCGCGTCAGCGTCCATGTAGACCAGCCGTCCCGTGGGAAGCGCCATCACGACCGGCGGTGCGGTGAAGCGCCCGGCCATTGTGATCGCGAGAGGGATGGCGACAAGAAGCGTGGCGACGGCCCAGGGCCAGCGCTTGGGGCGCGGCTTGGGCGGCGGCGCGTCGTCGATGGTGCTAATCACGAGTGAGGGCATATTCGTTCATATTCGGCCGCATATAGCGCGCGACCAGCGGGTAGGCCTGGGCGACCGCCGCATAGACTTGCTGAGCGATCTTTCGGTAAGAAGGATGTCCCTGCCGCGCCGAACGCAGCTCGACGAAGTGGGTCACGGCGCGCAGGTTCCATGTGAACAGGGCGCGGACGCGCGTGCCGAGCGGCAGGATGTACTGCGCTTCGTCGACGAACCCCGCCGCGACCAAATGTGCGTACGTGGCGGCGGCGCGGCCCATCAGGGCGTCGTACTGCTCGGCATAGCCGAAGCGCATGATTTCCGGCGGCGTCTCATAACCCAGCGCGGGTGTAAGCGCCTGCGTGGTCTGGGTCGCAATGCGATGACGCTGGACATCCCGGTAAGCGCCGTAATCCATGGTGATTTCCACGGTGCAGTCGATACGCTCCAGCGCGCGGCCCGGCGCGTCGTGTCGGCCGCGTCCCTTGAGATATACGTCGACGATCCGTTCTTTCGTTTCCTGGTTCAGCGTTCGGACATGGGAAAGGATCTGGGACATGGGGGCGTCGGCGGCGCCGAACAAAATGGCGGCGACCAACCGATCGTCGGCGTCCGGGTCGGAGGCGACGAGGGTGACGCCGGAACCCGGCGGCGCCTGCTCCAGCGCATCAAATCCCAGTTCGGCGGCGATCGCCGCGACGGACTTCTCTGTTTCTTCGCGATACGCGCTATGATCGGCGTATTTCAGAAGGGTCGGCACGATGTGCTGTGCTTCGCTTTTGAGCCGCTCGCCGATGGTGCGGCCCTCGGGCAGGGGCTGTGAGAGCAGCTTGGTGATCAAGTTTTCCAATGACCGCGCGTTGAGCGTCAGGCCAATGTTCGTGTAAGTCGCGGCGGGCAGCAGGTAGCGGAGAATATCGAACGTACTGGCGCGGCAGGCGCTGTCATACCCCCGATCCGTCTGCTTCTCGGTCTTGGGAACGCGCGACTTGATCTGCGCCACGATGTCGTCGGTCCAGCCCGAGTAGGCATCCAGAAGCGCGGCTAGCGTCCCACGATACTCGGCCAAAAGCTCGGGATGCTCGGTCAGGGCCGGCGGCGTGTACATCTTCTCGATATCGAACGCCACATAGCGCGTACTCTTTTCGGTGTACGACGCCAATCGCCCGTCTTCAATGAGCTTGGACGCGATAATACTCACGTCTTCAATGGCGAGATGCACGCAGCCATGTTCGGCGACGCTGCTATGGCCATACCCCACGACCCACTTCTCATGAAACACCCGGGCTTTTTGCCGCGCCGCCGCAAGGGCGTCACTGTCCTTTTCTTCGAGAGCGGGCACCGCGCCGCTGGCGTTTGTCAGGTCCAGATCGCCCTCTTGAAGAAGCTTGAGCAGATTACGCCGCAGGCTGTCCTTGCTGCGCGAGTAGTAGGCGAAGAGGACGGCGACGACCTCCTCGGGCAGATTGCGCAGGGCGAAGATCGATCCGTCTAAGTTCGTGACGTAGGGGGCCAGCGCGGCGCGCTCATCGGGGGTGAAAGTTTCGATCATGGGTTCTGCTTCGGTGACATATGTTCGACAGCGGCGTCAACGCCGCAAGACGTTCGTTTATTATGGCACACCGGCGGCGCTCATTGGGCGTTCCCGTTCAAAAACGGCTTGCTGAGCGCTTCCCGCATGGCCTGGAGCTCGCTGAGGTGGCGCTGGGAAAGATGCGCCAGCATCTCCTCGCCCTTCGGCGTCAGCGTGACGCGCACCTGGCGTCGGTCTTCTTGTGACTGTGTGCGCTGCACGAGGCCGGCCGCTTCCGTGCGGCCCACGAGGCCGACGGCGGCGTTGTGATGGATCTGCAGAGCGTCGGCCAGATCGCCGATATTCGCCCAGTCTCGCCCGGGTTGGCCTTTGACGGCAAGCAATAATTGGTGTTGCTGGGGCGTGACGCCCGCCGCGCGCGCGGCCTCCTCACTGAACCGCAGAAAGCGGCGCAGGGCGGCGCGAAACGCGGCCAGCGCTTCATAATCGCCCTTCGTGATGGGCGTCTCGTGTTGGGACATTCCGTTGAGCCTATCGAAAATTATATCACATTGTGATATAATTTATTTATGAACCACGACAAAACTTCGCATGACAGGCGTCATGCTACCACACCGCAGGGCGGGCTGTCCATCGCGCCGTCGCTGGAGGATACGCTGCCGCGAACGTTGGGTAAGGCCCTGGGGAACGGCGGCGCACGCGTGCTGGACCGGCGCGTGCTGTTCATCAGCGCTGTCGCGATCGGTATCGCGATGGTGTCGGCGCTGATCGCCCGTTTGCTGACGACGTTGATCGGCCTTTCGACCAATCTTGCTTATTACGGGCGCTTCTCCACGAGCTTTGTTTCGCCGGCGCACAATCATTTGGGCTGGCTCGCGGTGCTTGTTCCTGTGATCGGCGGTCTGATCGTCGGCATCATGGCGCGCTACGGCTCGCGGGCGATTCGTGGGCACGGTATCCCGGAGGCGATGGAGCAGGTACTGACCAACGGGAGTCGTATCCCGCCTAAGATCACATGGCTCAAGCCGCTGTCGTCGGCAGTGGCGATCGGGACCGGAGGTCCGTTCGGCGCGGAAGGACCGATCATCGCGACTGGGGGCGCTCTCGGGTCGTTAGTCGGGCAAGTGCTGCACACGACGTCGGCGGAGCGAAAGACGCTGCTGGCGGCGGGGGCGGCGGCCGGCATGACCGCGACCTTCGGCAGTCCGATCGCGGCGGTGCTGCTCGCCGTGGAGCTTTTGCTGTTCGAGTTCCGCCCGCGCTCCCTCATCCCAGTCGCGCTGGCGTGTGTCACGGCGGCGGGGATCCGATCGTCGCTTCTGGGAACGGCGCCGGTGTTCGCCATGCCGGGCGTCGCCGCGCCGAGAGAGATCGCGCTGGTCTTTTATGTCGCTCTGGGCCTGGCGACGGGCGTGCTCGCTGTGGGCGTGACTCGGCTGGTGTACGCCGTCGAGGACGCCTTTGAAAAGCTGCCGATCCACTGGATGTGGTGGCCGGCGCTGGGCGGCCTTGTGGTTGGTCTGGTAGGACTTGTCGCGCCGCGCACGCTGGGCGTTGGCTACGACAATATCGAAGGCTTTGTGACCGGCGCAAGCATCGGTCAGGCGGCGCTTGCGCTGTGCGTTTGGAAACTGGTCTCGTGGGCGATCGCGCTCGGCAGCGGAACGTCGGGTGGGACTCTGGCGCCCCTCTTTACGATCGGCGGCGGCTTTGGCGCAGTGGTTGGGGGGCTGGCGATCGCATTGGCGCCGCACGCTGGGATCGACGTGCGCCTGGCGGCGCTGGTCGGGATGGCGGCGATCTTCGCCGGCGCCTCCCGCGCCTTCCTCACGGCGGTGGTCTTTGCTTTCGAGACGACGCTTCAGCCGGCTGGGCTCATGCCGCTGCTGGGCGGCTGCGCGGGGGCTTATTTGGTATCGTGTCTGCTGATGCGCAACACCATCATGACGGAGAAGATCGCGCGGCGCGGCGTGGTGGTGCCCGGCGAGTATGTGTCGGACCATTGGGAGCAAGTCCCTGTGCGTTCGGCAGGCGTTCGCGAAGTGGTCACGCTGGTCGCCTCTGATACGCTCGCCTCCGTGCGTCTTTGGCTGGAGACCCGCGAACCCGGCTCGCGCCACCAGGGGTATCCCGTGCTGGACGACAAAGGGCGTCTGACCGGCGTCGTCACCCGCCGGGATCTGCTAGATGGAAACCCGGAGGGTGGACGCCGTATCGGCGATCTCGTGAAGCGCGCTCCGGTGACGATTACCGAAGATCGATCTTTGCGCGAGGCGGCGGACTTCATGGTGCGCGAGGGAGTGGGCCGCCTGCCGGTCATGGCGCAGGGCCGCAAGGATCTGATGGTGGGCATTCTGACACGGCGCGACTTGATCAGCGCGCATGGCGCCCGGCTCGCCGACAACCATACGGCGGTGCGTCATATCCGATTACGGGCGGCGCTGAATCGACGATGGCGGCGGATTTCCGCGCGAGTGAAGGGCTAAAGCACCCGGACCGTCAGGATACAGGCGTCGTCGCGCAGGTCGCCGCGGGCGTGTCTTTCGACGCCGGCGATGATCCGCTGGCAGAGACCGTGCGCGTCCTCGTGGAGCGGATGGGCGCGCAGGAGGTTGGCGAGACCGTCGACGCCGAGCATATCCTGGCGCGACGGGCCGGATTCGGAGAGGCCATCTGTGTAAAGCAGAAGGGCGTCACCCGCCTGGAGCCGGCGCGCTTCGTGCGTGTATTCGGCGGTGCCCTCTACTCCCAGCGGCGGACCGGTTGGCCCCAGCAGCTCGATATGGCCCGTGGCGGCGTGGCGCAGCAGGACCGGCTCATGGCCGCAGGAGACATAGGTGAAAGTGTGGTCGGCGGGGGAGTACTGGGCGACGCACATGGTGACGAAGCCGCTCAGCAGGTTTTGCGTGGTGAGAATTTGATTGAGCTGGGCGACGGCTTCGGCGAGGGGAAACCCCTGATAAATGACACAGCGCAGCATGTTGCGCACGGCGGCGACCTGCGTGGCGGCCGCGAGCCCTTTGCCGGAAACGTCGCCGATCACCAGGATGGTGTTGTCGCCCTCAGGAGAAAAGAGGTCGCAGAAATCGCCGCCGATCTCCGCTTCCGCGAGCGCCGCGCGGTAGAAGTCGGATACCTGGAGACCGGGCATGCCCGCCGGCATCTTCGGCTGCAATGTCTGCTGCAGGGCGATAGCGATGTTGTGCTCGCGCCGGCTGATCCGGACGGCTTCCACCGCTGTGCGCGTTTGCATCGCGACGGCTTCTGTCAGGCCGATCTCCGCCTCCGTCCACTCATGCGGCCCGTCCGCCATGGCGACCCCGAGCAGGGCGACGAGGCTCCCATCGTCAAAAAACGGAACGTTGAGGAGGGCGCGGACCGCATGCTGCTCCATCACGGCGACCGTCTCTTTGGGCCAGGGGTACAGGCGGGTGTCGGAGGCGATCAGCGTGCGGTTCCCATCGAAGATATGGCGGAAATCGACTCCGAAGTCCGAGAGCGGATAGTCGCCGCTGATGGGAAAGAGATCATCGCGCCGCCATTCCTCGGCGATCCAGATCCGCTGCGCGGCGAAATCGATCTGCGCGAAGTAGCAGCGGTCGGCGAGCAGGGCCTGGCCGAGGGAGCGGGACGCCACGGTCTGCACCTCCCGCGGGTCGAGCGTCAGACGGATCGCCTGTCCGATCTCATTGAGCAGCTTCTCGTGTTGATAAGCCGTTTCCAGCGCCGCTTCCGTCTGTTTTTGCGCCGTGATATCGCGTACCGTCAGGACCGCGAGGGCGGGGGCGCCATCGCCGTCCGCCGCCATGCTTCCGTTGTAACTGCCGATAAAGGCCGCGGTCCCGTCGAGACGCCGCAATTCCAGCTGAAGATCGGTAAAGGTCTCTCCGGCGAGGGCGCGGGCAAGCGGCCACTGGTCCAGCGGCAGCACTTTTCCAGACAGATCGCGTACTTCAAACCATTGGGGAAGGTCCGTCAGGGATTGCCGCAGGTCTTCATGACGCGCGAAGCCGACCAGGCGCACATACGCCTGGTTCGCGGCAAGCAGGCGGCCCGATGTGTCGGCGATCACCATGCCCTCGGCGAGGCTGTCGATGATCGCTTCGATCTGCGGCAGGTCATGTTCCCACTTCCCCAGAAGCCTGGGATCGGGCGGCTCGGGCGACGTCATATTGTCTGTGAACCTTCATTAGGAGGCGCGGTTTGGAAGGCCGCTTCGGATCAACCGGCGTCACAGCCTTGATGCCAAAATAATACCCGTTTCTACTGTTTGCTCGCTCGCACGGAGCCGTTGAAATGAGATGAGTTTGAAGAAAATCGGCGGGGGCCTTGACTTGGGATGCGGGCAGGGGTATAATCTGCATCACGTAACGGAAACGGGCGGATAGCGTAGCGGTAGCGCATCTCGTTTACACCGAGAGGGTCGGGGGTTCGAATCCCTCTTCGCCCACCAAGCGTCATTCCCAAGCGGACGCAGGCGAATCGTCTCGATGTAGCCTGTCGGTCACTGCGCCGCCTTAGCTCAGTTGGTAGAGCACTCGACTGAAAATTGAGGTGTCACTGGTTCAAGTCCGGTAGGCGGCACCATTTACGACTGGTAATGATCAAGGGAGAGCCTCGCTCTCCCTTTTCATGTTTGTCACTGTTCCAAATTTCCAGCACGGCGTTTGATGCGGGGTCTCATGGCGTCACGAATTCGTCCCTTAGCGGTCGTCGCTTACCGAGGAGCGCCTCAGTTGTGTCCTCCGGGAAGCACCATGGCGTCTCTGCGCAAAGCCGTGGAACTGAAGGCCAGCGGCCTGATGGTCGATGTCCGGCGCACCCGTGACGATATTCTCGTGATCGACCATGACGCCGTGCGGATGGTGGATGATCGCGAAGTTCCCCTCCACGCCAAGTCGCTCTCCGAATGGCGGGCCCGCACCGCCGACACTGATAGCCCCATGGCCACCCTCGCCGAAGCCATGTCCATCGCCGCCTCCGCGAAGATCGGCCTCATTCTGGACTTTCGCGAGTCCGGCACCGAAGCGCTGCTTGCCCGCGCGATCCGAGGCAGCGGTTTTCCACTCGATTCCATCCTCGTCACTGGCGCCGACGCCACCAGTCGCGTCATTCTGCGCGGACTCGACCCACGGATCCCGCTGGGACACACCCTTGGCTTTGGCGAGGGCGCCCGCATCAACGCCAAACTCCTGGCGGACCTTGATGTCGACGCCGTCACCTGGCATCATCGCTTGATCACCGGGCCGATCGCCAACATCCTTCACCTCCGCGACATCCGCGTCTACGGCCTGCACGCTGACCTCGCCGAAGATATCCGTCGCCTGCGCGATGCGTGCAAGGTGGACGGCATCATCACCAGCGCCCCGGACCTCACCCGGGCCGTCTGAAAGCAGCTTCCTCCTTTCTCCATTTGTGTTTTATTATTAATGGCGCCATTTTGTCAAAATTAATGGATCCAAAAGTATGCTTGACATTGGTACCGAAGCGTGTTAGAATATGTGTGTTGCAATGGCTCCATGATTATTTAAATGGCTCCATTCGACATTTCCGTATTCTATTATTATCAGCGCTGGACGCTTTTATTGAAAGGGTTTTCGTTAACAATGAAGAAGAACTTCACACAATCAGGCTTTACTTTAATTGAATTGCTCGTTGTTATCGCTATTATCGCGATTCTTGCCGCCATTCTATTCCCTGTCTTCGCCAAGGCTCGTGAGAAGGCGCGCCAGATCAGCTGCGCCTCCAACGAGCGGCAGTTGGGCCTGGGCTTTATGCAGTATACTCAGGACTATGATGAGTGTCTGCCGACGACGCACTGGGGAACCCCGGTCGGCTGGGCCGGTCAACTTTATCCCTATGTGAAGAGCACGGGACTGTTCAAATGCCCGGACGATTCGACAGCTTCCGTTACTGTTGGCGGCGTGACGGCAGTTCCCGTTTCCTACTCCATCAACGGAGCCCTTCAGGGCTCTGGAAACTCTGGCATGCCATTGCCGTTGTTCAATGCGCCGTCCAGCACCGTCTTGCTGCTGGAGACCGTCGGTTCAAACGTCGTCGTCAACCAGGTCGACGAAGGCACGGCGAACTATACCACGGCGCCGATCACCAAATGGATGTCCTGCACCGCTGACGGTGAGTTTAGCCGGGGCTGGTGGGGCGGCAACGGCGCCACGTACGTCACCGGGCCGATGGGCGGTCAGCCGGTCGGGCCCTCGCAGCCTAATACCCCGGCAACGCATACCGATGGCGCGAATTACGTGGCGGCGGACGGCCATGTCAAATACTTGAAGCCGACTCAAGTCTCGGGCGGCTGGCAGGCTTACAGCACCACCGCGCCGCAGAATGCGCATGAATCGGCCGGAACCGATTCGATGGTGATCAGCGGAACGACAAAAGCGCAGATGACGATGAGCCCTTTCTAAATCGGCGAAGAGCGATCTCTCGATCTCCCCAAACGTCCAGCCGCAGGTTAACCTCGGCTGGACGTTTATTTTGTGTCCCGCGTCGTCTTCACGGCGCGAAAGCGAGCCCGGTAAGCGCGCGGGCTGAACATCGTGTGCTTTTTGAAGTGCAGCGAGAAGTAACAGAATTCGAAGCCGACCCGGCTTGCGATCGTGTTGACGGGTTCTTCCGTGTTTTCCAGCATTGCGCGGGCGTGCTCCAAACGCTGGATGTCGAGATATTTCATCGGGCCGATCCCGACGTGCTTGCGGAACAGATGCGAGAGGTTCGAGACCGACATGCAGCTTTGCGCGGCGAGATCCGTCAGTGAGAGGTCTCGCTCGAAGTTCTCGCGCATGAAATCCATCGCCGCCAGGATCCGGGGGTCGATATTGTGATGCCGCGACAGTGGGTTGCAGAGATCGCACTGGAGCAGGACCGACTCCAATGCGTTCGACATAAATTGCTGCTTGCGATGGAACAACTCCTTAGAATATTGGACGACGCTGTCCATTTCCGAAATGATGCTTTGCCGCCGCGTGGCGTCCGCAACTTGAATCGCCATCAGACCGCCGTCATGCTTCGGCCACTGCATGAGCTCCACCCATTCTTTTTGCGGCTGGAAGTGAATCCAGGTATAGTCCCAGGACGTTTCTTCGGCGCCGTAGTCGTGCTTCATACCGGGCGGCATCAAGACGACCGAGCCGACGGCGGCGTGTAAGTCATGATCGCCGCCATGAAATAGCCCTTGTCCCGACGTGGTCGTCAGGATCTGCCAATCATCGGTCCCGGATTCGCGTATCAGCCGGTAACCGTGACGGACACGCTCGTATCCCGCGTAAATGGGGCCGTGATTCTCCAGCCAAACCTGAGCGATATGTTCTCGTTTCATCGTCAAAAATACCTATCTGCAAATTTATTAAATCTCAGCGTCGCGAACTTCTTTTTAATAAGCCATGGAATTGCAAAATATTATAACTTTTCTGCGAGATTCTCCATCGACACCGACACTACAATACTATATAATGATTTCAATATCCTGTCAGGCGAGCCATAATTTCTACCCAATATGACCGTTCTTTGAGTTTTTTGGAGGAGCGTCAGTGACAGATATTATTTACCATTGGTGAAACGTTTCATATCTTAGGAGAATTAATGTTTACATCTCATCGACGAAACCAGTTCGGTTTTACTCTGATTGAATTGCTAGTTGTCATCGCTATTATCGCGATTCTTGCCGCCATTCTCTTCCCGGTCTTCGCCAAAGCCCGTGAGAAGGCTCGACAGATCAGCTGCGCTTCCAACGAGCGACAGCTTGGGCTGGGATTCATGCAGTATTCTCAGGATAACGACGAGAGATATCCGCAAGGTTCGAATAACGCTACATGGGGGCAAGGTTGGGCCGGTCAAGTCTATCCCTATGTGAAAAGCACCGGACTCTACAAGTGTCCTGACGACAGTTCGTCGCCTAGCGCTGCTAACACGAGCGTCGTATCGTACTGTATCAACAAAAATCTCACCCCCGATCAGGGATTCAGCTCGATTGCTGGACTGAGCGCTCCGACCAACACCGTTTTGCTGTGTGAGGCGACCGGCGTGAATAACGTTGATTTTACGAATGTGCCGAACTCCGATACGAATTCACCGGATGCGATTGGCATTGACAACTATGATGGCAGCGGCCAGTGGGATACTGGGTATCTGCTGGGCACGCAGGCAAAGCCGTGGAATGGTCATATTAAGAATAAAACCGGCCGCCACACGGACGCTTCTAACTTCCTGCTCTGTGACGGACATGTGAAGTGGCTCAAGTCTGGCAATGTTTCGACGGGCTATACCGCTCAAGCGGTCGACTGCAACACGCGATCCGGATCGTCGACGCCCGCTGGTGATGCGGCGTGCAATCAGGATTGGCGCGCCGCCGGAACGTCCGTTTCGAACGATTCCGCGAACGGCAATGTCTCCATCGCCGCCACATTCAGCCCTATCTAAATTTTGATCGCTGATTTGTGAAGCCTGTTTCGCGGCCCCTCTCTCAATTTCTGAGGAGGGGCTTTCTTTGTCCGCCGCATTTATCGGGGCGATTTCATTGTCTTGACAGGGCGGAGGCGCGCCCGGTAAGCGCGGGGGCTGAACATCGTGTATTTTTTGAAGTGCTGGGAGAAGTAGCAGAGTTCGAAGCCTACTCAGCTGGCGATTTTGCTGATGGGTTCATCCGTGTGTTCCAGCATCGCGCGGGCGCGCTCCAAACGCTGGATGTCGGGGTATTTCATCGGGCCGATCCCAACGTGCTTGCGGAAGAGATGCGATAAGTTCGAGACCGACATGCAGCTTTGCGCGGCGAGATCCGTCAGTGAGAGGTCTCGCTCGAAGTTCTCGCGCATAAAAGCCATCGCCACCAGAATCCGGGGGGCGACATTGTGATGCTGCGACAGTGGGTTGCAGAGATCGCACTGGAGCAGGACCAACTCCAGCGCATTCGCCATAAATTGCTGCTTGCGATGCAGTAGCTCCTTATACTGCGCCACACGGTTCATCTCAGTCACAATGTATTGCCGCTGCGCGTTGTCCGCGACCTTGATCGCCATCAGGCCGTAGTCGTGCTTGGGCCACTGCATGAGCTCAACCCACTCCTTTTGCGGCTGGAAGTGAATCCATGCGTATTCCCAGTGTGTTTCCTT
>JAOQAA010000047.1 GCA_025963815.1 Capsulimonas sp. | reverse complement strand
AGTCTCCCGACTCGCTTGATCGCTTCGGTCGTGATGACGGCTCCTCCACTTGGCCCAATGATCCGTTCTCTGCTCCGTTCAGGAGCCGCGGTGGCGTACCGCGCCGGCCGCGCTGGTCCGGCGATCGGCGCCCTCAGCATCATTTACAACGTCCGCTATCTGGAGAGCGCGCAGCAGGAACTCGGCGCCAAGCCGATGCGTCGTTTGCTCTCCGCCCAGGCTCATCCCTAATTTAAAGTTGATATTTTGGCTACAAACTGAGCGTTTGCTAGAGTTCGGTCTACTAGTGAAAGCCCTCTCGCTTACCCTGATTTAATTATCTTACGCAATAATACCGGTTTTTTATTCATACCATTTAAAATCTCCAAATAAGCTCCGATGATCTTTTTGGAGGCGAACACCGCCTCCTTGAAAATCGAAGCCAACGCGCGCCTTATGGGCGCGCTGGAGATATAAATGAAATTGCGAAGCGCCCTGGTCCTTACAGGGTTAACATGGGGAGCGACCTCGCTTTCCTTATCGACATTAGCAGCGCCGATTGTCGCAAATACAACCACTGCAAATATCGCCGGACCGAAAACGATCACGGCGCAGTCGGAGACGACCACAACCACCAAAGGCATCCGTTTGAACTGGTCGGCTGTCGCCGGCGCAAAGTACTACAACGTCTGCCGGGACAACACCCGAATCTCTTATCTGGCCTCCACCACGTTCCTAGACACAAGCTCCGATCCGAGCAAGAGCCATGCTTACAAGGTCAACGCGTTTGTCGGCGATCAGAACAGCAATTTTTCGAGCATCGTATCTGCGCAATACAGCGCTCCGCTGGTAAAAACGAATTCAGCCGGCGGCGCTCTGATCGCCGGACCGGCCTCGCTGACCGCCGCGCTGGAGGATACTTCATCGGGCATCGGCGTTCGAGTGAACTGGACGGCGGTCGACAACGCCGCGTATTATAATATCTACCGGGACGATATCCGTGTCGCCTGCCAGTCGCCGCTGACGTTTTTGGACCGCAACGCCGAGCCGGGCAAAGTCCACACCTACAAGATCAGCGCGTATGTGGACACCACCAAGGAAACTGCTTTCTCAGATGTCGTTTCCGCTCTGTTCAACCCGGTGACCGAAGTTCCAGCCGCCCTCACCGCTCAGCCGCGCTGGAACGTGAGCTGCGTCACCACCGGTCAGCCGATGCCGCATGTAATCCTGAGCTGGAACGTTGTTCCTAACTCTGTGTCCTACTCGGTTTACCGCAATGGCGTCCTTCTGAAGGACGCCGTTCCCGGCGCCGGCTACATCGACATGAGCGCCGTGAGCGGGAATACCTACAAGTATATGGTACGGAACAACGGCAAGTACGGCCAGAGCGCGGATTCGATCGCCGCGATCGCCGTAGCCCCGTCGCCGCCGCTGACCGCGAAAGCTGGACCCGGCAACGTTCTGCTTCCGCCCGCCAATGTTGCGGTGAAGAATATGTGGGTCGGCGCGCCGACCGACGCGCTCGCCTGGTCCCCCGTCGCCGGCGCGCTTGCTTACAACATCTATCAGTACGGCGATCTGATCGCGGCTGGCGTGAGCGGAACCAGCTATCAGCTGGCGACCAGCGAGTTCAGCAAGGGCCTGACCTATACCGTGACTGCGGTGGATATGCTGGGCATGGAAAGCATTCCGAGCTCGCTCTCCTTCTCCTATGGCGCGAAAGCGCCCGGCGTGGCGCTGAACTACATTCCGAAGCCTCTGGTCGTTCCGACGTCGGTGAAGGCTGTTTCCCAATGGAACAACAGCAAACCCCGCGTTGCTTTGACCTGGCTTGGCAACGGCGCGGACGATTTCTATAATGTGTATCGTGACGGTGTTGCGATCGCTTCGGGCATCTGGTCGTTGTCATATTTCGATGAGGACGTCAGCATCGGTCAGGTCCATAAATATCAAATCAGCGCCTATAGCGCGGTTATCGATTATCCCGAAACCAGCGGCAGCACTCCCGTCTCGGTGACGGTCGCGGCCAATACTCTGCCGGTGGTTCCCGGCGTCGTGCAAGTCACGTCGGTCAAAGCCAATGACGACAGCGCAGTGATCTTCTTCAACGCCGTTCCCGGCGCGGTGGACTATCGCATCTACAACGCGGCGAACAGCGGCTCCATGAAGTACAGCGGCGGCGGCCTGAGCATCGAGATGAACGGTCTGGACCCTGTCGCCGGCGCCGATCTCGTGGTCGAAGCGGTCGACAAGCTCGGACCGTTCCAGATCATGGACGGCGCGATGGGGCCGGGCGCCATGGCGATGAACGGCGTCATGAGTGTCGCGATCAACGGCCAGGGCGATCCGTCGAACCTGCCTCGCGTCATCGCTCGCTCCGCAGTCTTCCACGCCACGCCGAAAGCGGTCGTGCTGACGGGCTCGCAGGTGTTCTTCGATAACTTCCGGAACGCCAAGCCGCTGGTCCAGATGCAGACCATCGACCCGGCGATCGCAGCCGCCAATCATGACGGCCCTGCGGACGCCACCAATCAGTTCGTGAAGGAATACGCCAACGACAAGTGGACGATCCGTAACTACGACGCCGACATGGATTACACCAAGATGTTCTTCATGAGCAACCACTTCATGGATACTGTCTATGACGGCGGCACGGCGCACAAGACCGACGTGCTGCACAACAACAACGCCACGCTCGCCATGATCCCCAAGGCGACTGCGGACATCTCCGGCGGCCGGGTGCTGCATGTGACCTTCGAGGTTGACGCGCACTTCGATGGACGACGATGGTGTGAAGTGCAGATCGGCGCGGCGGGCGACCCGCTGATCCATCCGGCGAAGCTGGACGGCGGACTGTGGCCGACAGTATCGGGCGACCGCTTCCGCTGGGAAATTGGCAAGGAGCGAAGCGACGCCAAGCAGTGCGTGCAGGGCGTGGAGACGGTGCTGAACACCTACACCAGCATCCTGCAGTCCAATGTCCGTGTCAACATCAATCATGTGGCGGGCATCAACGGCGACATGAGGGATCTGGACAAGCGGCACAAGTTCGACCTGTACTTGACGCAGAACCGCTACCGGCTCGTGGAGAACGGCGTCGTGGAGTGGGACGGACCGATCACGACCCCGATCCCGTTCAGCAAGATGCAGGTTTACTTCGTGCATCAGGTGTACCACACCGGCAACGATCGCCCGGAGCTGATCTGCCAGCAGCTCGACCCGTACTGGTACAACTACCGCCCGTTCTCGGATGAGCGGCACTGGGATAACATGGGCTTCGAAGTCCTGACGGCGTTCCCGAAGTAACTTCGGATCGACGAACAAGACGGGCAATAAGCTCGCGAACAAATCGCCGGAAGCAGCCGCTTCCGGCGATTTGTCTTGAAAGGCCCATGCACGATCGAATGCTTTTGGCACGAGTCTTGCAGTCATTACTGGGATAAAGTGGCCGAGGATCTCCTCGCCGCTGAAATCCTGCACTCTTGCGCTATAATGAAAGCGCGCTGAACACCGCTCCCACTCGCCCATCGACTGCCTTTTTATGAACCTTGCATTTGCTCTCGAATATTCGCTCGGTCACGTCACGCACGCCCAAAACCTCAAACGTATTCTTGAGGATGACCGTGACGTTACACCGATTTACATCGATCTGCCTTATCACGATACGCCTGGGTGGTGGACGAAACTGCCGTTCATCAAATCGAACTGGTCCGCTCGCGCTTCGCTGGGGGCGCTGCTGGGACTGCGACCGCATATCGGCAAGATCGACGCCATTTTGTTTCACACGCAGGTGACGTCGCTGTTCTCCGAATCGCTGATGCGGCGCGCGCCTTCGGTTGTTTCTCTGGACGCGACGCCTTTGCAATACGACGCTCTGGGCGCGTTTTACGGTCACGTCCCCAGCGGCAACACGCGTGTGGAGGCGCTGAAAAAGCAGCTCAATGAGCGCGCCTTCCATGCCGCCAAGGCGCTGGTGACATGGTCTGAGTGGGCCAAACAATCCCTGGTGGACGACTACGGCGTACCGGCGAACAAAGTCACGGTGATCCCGCCCGGGATCGACACCGCGCGCTGGGATTTCCCGAAGCGCGCTTCGGTCGAGGGACGGCCGATCAACCTGCTGTTCGTCGGCGGCGATTTCCCGCGCAAGGGCGGCGATACGCTGCTGGAGGCGTTCAAGCGCCTGCCCGCCGAGGTGAACGCCCGCCTGAAGATTGTGACGATCACCGAGGGCGTCGGCGACGGCGTGGACGGCGTCGATGTCTACCGAGGAGTCAAACCGAACACGCCGGAGCTGCTGGAGCGGTTCGCCGAGGCGGATCTGTTTGTCTTCCCATCACGGGGAGACTGCCTGCCGCTGGCCGTTATGGAGGCGCTGGCCGCTGGATTGCCGGTGATCGCGACCGACGTCGGCGCTCTGAGTGAAGCGGTGCGCCATGGCGAGACAGGCTTGATCGTGCCCATGGACGACGCCGATGCGCTGGCCGCCGCGATCACGGAACTTGCGACCGATCATGAAAAGCGGGCCGCGATGAGTGTGCGCGCTCGGGAATCCGCGCTGGCGCGCTTCGATGCGGCGACGAATTACCGAAAACTGGTGGATGTGGTGAAAGGGGTCGCCCGCAAGGCGGCTTGAGCGCATGAAGATACTTTTGCTGATCCCGAGCGTACTGAAGGCGCGTCCGGAGACGGCGGACCGGCATCCAACGATGGATTATTACGCTCTGTCCGACCGTCTGGAGGCCCAGGGCGATACGGCGGAACTCTATGGCTACGCCGAGCTGGACGCGGACACAAATCCGCTGGTCAAGGCCGCGCTCAAGGGCGGGCGCGACGCGGGAATGGCGATGGCCGGGTTCGTGCGTCGGTCCGCTTACGCCGCCGTGTTCACCAACGGGGAGAACATCTCGATCCCGCTGGCTCTGCTGCTCAAGACGGCGCCGAGCCGTCCGTGGCATGTGACGATCGGGCATCGCCTTTCGACCGGCAAGAAACGGGTCTTCTTTACCACGGCGAAGGCGCATAAGCAGATCGACCGCATCTTTCTTTACGCGCAGACGCAGTACGATTTCGCGCGGCAGACGCTCGGCGTCCCCGGCTCGGCGCTGCGCCTGATTCCGTTTCACGCCGACGATCAGTTCTATCGCCCGCTCGAAGACGTTCCGGTCATTGAGAATCAGATTTCCTCGGCGGGCCTGGAATGGCGCGACTATCCGACTCTAATCGAAGCCGTTTCGACCATGCCCGATCTTTCGGTGAAACTCGCGGCGTCCTCGCCCTGGTCCAAGCACCAGAACGAGACGGAAAACCGGACGCTGCCGTCCAATGTGGACGCCCGTCGCTACGAATACGGCGACCTGCGGACCCTCTACGCGCAGTCCCTCTTCGTCGTCGTTCCGCTGTACGAGAACGACTTCCAGGCCGGCGTCACCACCATTCTCGAAGCCATGTCCATGGGCAAAGCCGTGATCGCCACGCGCACCACCGGCCAGACCGATGTCATTATCGATGGTGAAACCGGCCTCTACGTCGCCCCCGGCGACGTAGAGGGATGGCGCGCAGCCATCATGCGTCTGCGTGAAGACGAACCGCTGCGAACGCGTCTCGCCAAAGCGGGCCGCCGCTGGCTGGAAGACAACGCCAGCCTTGACCGGTGGGCCGACAGCATCGCCAGCTCCCTGCGCGAAGGCGTTTCCTCGGCGCAGTCCGAAGGCGCCTTCCCCGCGCCGGCGCGAAGCAAGGGAACGAACTAATAACCGCCGACGTATGTACGTTGACGCGCCGTCAGCCTCAGGGCTGGATCATTTCAAACAAGGTTAGGTATATCCTCCAATGAAGCAGTACCTTACGGGCATTCTCGCCGTTCTTCTCGTGGCGTCGCTTATCGCCAATGGTCTTCTCTATTCTCGGTATTCGACATCTCGTCCCGTCGTCTCGTTCGATGGCGCCTCTGTGACCAAGAAAGAATTCCAGGATGCGCTGGAATTCCAGTCCGGCAAGCCGGTCCTGACGAAGATGGTTTACTCAAGGATCGTTGGGCAGGCCGCGAAACGCGCCGGCCTTGCGGCGACGGACGCCGATATCGCCGCCCGTTTAGCGGAGCTGCAGCGCCGTTCGCCTCAGCTGCTGCCCGATGAGAAGTCCGAGCCGGAGAAGTTCCAGGTCTTCAAACAGGATCTGGGGACGGATATTTCTCTGGAGAACCTGCGTCTCAAGGGCGTCACCGTGGACGAGTCCGAGATCCAGGAATTTTACCAGAAGAACAAAAAGCAATTCACCCTGCCGATGCAGGTTGGGACGACCATGGTCGTCACCGACAACTCTCAGGACGCCAGCACCGCCGAAGCCGACCTCAAGCAAGGTTTGGGCGAGGACGTGATCGCGCGGCAGCCGGGCCTGCATGTGGTTGGCGTCAATGGTTTCAAGGTCAACATGGATGCGCTGCCCTTACAGTACAAGAATGCGATCAGCGCGACCGTATTTCGCATGAAGCCGGGTGAAATCAAGTCCATCCAGCTGGGAAAGAACTTCATTACGTTCAAGGTGAATAAAAGCGAAGCGACCGCCGTTCCGCCGCTGTCCAAGATTCACGCCGAGGTGGAGCGCCAGGCGCGGCTGGCGAAAGCAATCGGTCCCCAGGAGATGATCCTGCGCCTGTACAAAGAAGCGAAGCCGAAATTCAACATCGAGCGGTACAAAGCGTACTTCCGGGAAGCCGAAATGGCCAACGCCGGCAAGTAACCCTATGTTTCCCTGCTAGTTGTGCGAGTTTTATGTAAGCTAGCCGATATTAACGCTCGATTCCCAGAAACATGGTGTATATTATTAGTGGATCTGACTGGCGAGCGTTTCGAAACAAATAAAATTTAATATAAACTTATTTTGATTCGGGCGTTTCTAAGGAAGATTGGCATGAATATTGCTATCTGATAATCGGGCGATGTTACCCTCGCATCGTTTCGCTGAAATGCCGGGTGGACCTCAAAATCCGTCACCGCTTTAACGAGCCGGCATTGCATCCACAACAGAGGGGGGGTGAAAACAACTATGAATCTCAAGAAAATCGCATCCGGCGTCTTTGCAGCTACGGCTGTCATGGCCGCTTGTGTTGCGCCCGCAACTGCGACTCCCGTTACGTTTGCGGATTTTAGTCTGCGCGGCGGAGCTGCGAACCCGTTCCAGTACACGAACTCTGCTGGTCCGAACAGCACCTTCACGCTCGTAACCACGTCGATTCCTGTGACGTTCACGTACCAGGTTCCGAACGCTTACGGCGCAGCTGGCACGCCGATCAACGCCGTCCTGTCGTTCTCGGCGCAGGTCAATGGTGTTGTCACCAAGGCGGACGGTTCTGCTCTCACCGGCAGCCCGGCTGGCGCCTCGGTTATGCAGAAGCTCAAGAACGTCACGTTCACGTTCACGGCGGTCGCCGCGGGCAACATCCCCGGCACAACCCTGCTGACGACGTCGCTTTCCTCCGGCGCCCTCACGGGCCGCATTGGTGGTCGTACGCTGAACTTCAACGGCGACACCGGCCTCGGCGACTCCGTCAACTACAGCTCGGACTTCCTGAACTTCACGCACACGATCGAGCAGGACTTCGCCTTCTCGTTCACGTCGCTGAAGAACGTCACTGGAGCTGGCCCGCTGGCCGTCAAGACCTCGGGCAACCTCGCGAATGGCAAGGGCAACTTCGTTCCCTTCACCACATCTGGCACGGGCACGTTCGATAGTGATCCGGCTCCTCTGCTTCCGTCCCCCGAACCGGCCCCCGTGGCTGCGTTCCTGATCGGCGGCATGGGTCTGGCGCTTCTGGCCTTCCGTGGCCGCAAGGCGTCCCGCCTCTCGGCGTAAGTCTTGCTCCTGGCTTGGGAACGCCACGCGCACAACAAAAGGCGCGAGGCGTTTTTCGCCTGTCGGAGTGAACACTGCGCGGGGCAACGGTGTAGTCAAAATGCAGTCGTTGCCTCGCTTTTTAGTCCCTGCCTGGTAAGATTGCTATTTTCTGTGACGCTTGGCACAGAAATTGCGTATAGGCTAGTGGAATGTCAACAATTTTTGAACAACCGAATGATGGTCCGTTGAAAGCAGTCGACGGCGGCTCCTCCGGAGCGCCTTCGCTGGACTGGCGCAAAATCGATTGGCGCACGGTCGCGCCGTTCGCCGCCGCAGCCGCGCTGCTTGCCTGGCTGGCGTGGCCTCTGCTGTCCTGGTGGGCTTATGAGTTCACTAAGCCGGAATCCTATTACGCCCACGCCCCTATCATCCCCTTTTTCGTCGCCCTGATGCTCTGGCATCATCGCGAGGCGATCGCCGCCGCTCCCAAGAAGCCGAATTACTTCGCTTTCGTGGTGCTGCTGCCGTCGCTATTCTTATTGGTTTTTGCAATCAAACGCGATATGTTCGCGATCATGTCGAGCGCCTTCCTTCTTTGTGTTTGGAGCTCCATCTGGCTCGTTTGCGGCAATGCGTTTGTCAAGGTGGTCGCCATTCCGATGGCCTTTCTCGCCTTCATGGCGCCTCTGCCTGGGCCAGTCCTGAATGACGCCACCCTGCGCATTCAGATGATGTCGACGGTTTTTGCGAACAAGATTTTGCACCTGCTGACGTTTAACACCCATTTGGATGGGAGTGTCATTGAGATGGAGAATTTTTCTCTGTTCGTCGACGTTCCGTGTTCGGGGTTCTAAACACTTCTCGCCCTTTTGACATTCAGTGGAGCCTTCGCCTATCTCGTGGATGGCTCGCCGATCAAGCGCG
>JAOQAA010000045.1 GCA_025963815.1 Capsulimonas sp. | reverse complement strand
GATCATCGATCCGATCGACGGCACCCGCCCCGCCGTGGCCGGTCTGGAAACCTGTGTCGTTTCGGTCGCGCTCGCTGACTACACGGCGGACGTCACCATGGGCGATGTGCGATTCGGCTGCATTCAGGAAATCAAGGGCGACCAGATCTTTTTGGCCGAACGCGGCAAGGGCGCACGGTGGATCGGCTCCGACGGCGCCTCACTCGATCTTCGTCTTCTCCCAATCACGGAGATTGCGAGCGCGCCGCTGACCTATGAGATCGTGGCGCGGCCAATCGAGTGGATCGCTGTGGCGCTCGGCGATATCATCAATGCGGCCTCCACCAAGGGCGGCTGCTTTGTGTTCAACTCCACCGCCTATTCCTTAACGCGGCTGCTCACCGGGCAGCTCGCGGCTGTGCTTGACGTGGGCGCCAGGATCCTGCAAGACCATCCTGAAACCCGTGATCGTTATGTGGAGCTGGGACGTGGGACGCCTCTGGGGCTGTTCACATACGATATCGCCGCCGCCGCGCTGATTGCCACGGAGGCCGGCGCGATCGTTACGGACGCCAGTGGGTATAGTTTCGATAGTACGCGCCTGCTCGACACGAGCGAAAGCAATCTGAAATCCATCGTGGCGGCGTCGAACGCCGTTCTGCATGAGAAACTGATGCAGGCCGTCGATTTTGGAGTGGCGAAAATCTCTGTTTCTGGGAAGGGTTTATGAGCAAGAACTTCAAGCGATTTGTGCTGGCCGCTATCCTTGCGGCCGCCGCCGGCGCCGGGTGCTGGGCCTGGATCAACCGCCGATGGTTCCTTGTGAACGATATCACCACGGGAGAAAGCGCGGACTACCCCGAGCTTCGCTCCCGTGTTTATTACGCTGAGCCAGGCACGGCGCTGGCGGCGGCGCAGCAGGCGATGCGCTCCCTGCCCCACTGGCGCGTCATCCATATCGACGACGAAAACGACACGATCGATGCCGAAGTGGAAACGACGATCGGGAAGTTCCTCGACGATGTCACGCTCTATGTGCAGCCACAAGGGATCGGCCAGATCCGTGTCGTCATTCGGTCGCGCTCGCGCCAGGGCCGGGGCGATTTGGGCCAGAACGCGCAGCATATCCGCAATCTGCAAAACGCCATGGACGCCCGCCTTGCGACTTACACCGCGATCTGATCCTGACAGCTCGCTATTTGTCTCTATTTAAGAGACTATAAGCATAAAATAAAGTGGCAGTATCCTGCCCATCTATTATGCAGTAGTGGCAATAATTACCCTGCACGCGTTGTTGCTCAACCAGCGCGTCCATCAATGTGACAACATCATTCGCTATCGTCTTTACGGATTGAACAACGTAGAGCTTCGACCGTATGCTTACCATACGTTGTAACTGGTCTCCATTTTTACCGTAATTGGATGTATGTGTTTCTACACCTTTGATTGCACCAGGTCCCTTTAAGGCAAATGACGCTTGAACTCTGGCTCCATTTAATACTAATTGAGAGGTGCAAATGTCTTCAGTTTCGCCTCCCCAATCGGTTGGGACATACGACTGACCGATTATTGCAAGTAAGCCTTCCTTAACTTGTTTCTCCGACAGATCAACAACACCATTATCAAGGAACGAGGCTACTTGCTGATGGTTAATTGAGCGTACTTTAACAAAGGAGTCTATGGATTGAATATAGATTCTCTTATTCTCAGGTTCAAACTCGTAGTATTCGCTTATACTACGAATTATTTCTATAAGAATTGAAATCCTCTGAGTGACCAGATTAACTATAAGCTCGACATCCGAGTGCATACCATCATAACCATTGTCTTGGCACGGAGTATAAAGAAACTGGCCCACTTCTTTTTTTGTCGGAAAATCATTGTCTAGGCATGAAGTCACATTCATAACCCAGATTTTGTTGGCTTCAATGATAGATAGGTCAAATCTATTTTGAAAAGCATATCCTAATAGTTGATACCCCTCAGATTGAAGCGTAATGAGTTGGTCTTTCAAGGAGGTCAACGGAGTGTTAATGCGCATTTTTTCTATAATTTCGACAAAACAACGAATTATTAGTAACGAAGTGAGTTCATATTTCCGAAATATTCCTACAACGAACCGTACTCTAACTGCGCCAACGCGATCGCGCCGAGAATCCCTGACCGGCCTTCGAGACCGGGGGAGACGAGATATCCGTCGATCCCATCCAGCAGGGCGGGAGCCTGCAGGTAGCCGTTGAGGATCGTCTGGAACCGCTCGCGCACCCGCGAAAGCAGCGCGGGGTTTCCACCCACTCCGCCGCCGACGATGATTCTCTGCGGCGAAAGCAAACAAGTCATGTTAACCAACGCGTAAGCTAAGTACCCTGCTTCCAGCGCCCACGCTGGATGATCCGCGGCCATGGTCTCCCCCGCCACCTTCCAGCGCGCTTCCAGCGCCGGACCCGCCGCCAAACCTTCCAAACAATCGCCATGATACGAGCAAGCGCCGGCAAAGGTGTCTGACGGGTCGCGCGGAATGAACATATGCCCGAACTCCGGGTGCAGCAGTCCATGCGCTAGATGCCCATTGACCATGGCGCCGCCGCCGATGCCCGTACCGACCGTCACATAGATCGCGTCCGTCAGCCCCTGCGCCGCTCCCCACTTCACTTCCCCCAGCAGCGCCGCGTTCACATCGGTATCGAGCGCCACGGGCAAGCCTAGCGAGGATTTGAATGCGCCGACCACATCCGTGTTTTTCCAGCCCGGCTTCGGGGTCGACGTGATGTATCCATATGTGGGAGAAGCGTGATTGAGATCGACCGGTCCGAAGGTTCCGATGCCGATCGCCTGCAGCGCGCCCTGGCGCCGAAAGAAATCGACGCAGCTTGTCAGCGTCTCCTCGGGCGTGGTGGTGGGAAAGCGCTGAATCGCACGAATATCGTCCGGTCCGGTCCCCACCGCGCAGACCCACTTGGTCCCGCCAGCCTCAATCGCTCCATATGGAACAGCGTCGTTCATGATTGTTTCTTCCTTGTCTGTCGTCAATGGGATTGGCGCCCGCCCCGCGCCGCCGCAGGATAATCCTTACCCCGCGTCGAACTATGTTCGCGCTATGAGTTTAAGAATTGCAATTTTAGTGTCCGGCCGCCATGGGCGCGGCAGCAACATGCAGGCGATCGTCGATGCGTGCCACGACGGCCGGATCGATGGACAAATCGTCACAGTTATCGGTAATTTCGCTTCTTCTCCCGCGCTGCACCGCGCCGCCGGGATCGGACTGCGCACCGCAACCGTTCCCTCTCCAAAAGGATCTACCGAAGAAGACGCGCGCATTTACAGCGACGCCCTGCTGCAGGAACTGCGCGCGGCGGACGCCGAACTAGTGTGTCTGGCGGGGTATGTGCGTAAGCTTCCCACAGAAGTCGTCAGTGCGTTTCCGGGACGCGTCATGAATATCCACAACGCGCTGCTGCCCTCGTTCGGAGGCAAGGGCATGTACGGCTCGCACGTCCATCAGGCGGTGATCGATTACGGCGTCAAGTTTTCGGGATGCACGGTGCATTTCGTCGACGAAAACTACGACAGCGGTCCGATCATCTTGCAGGAGACCGTGCCGGTAGAGGACGACGATACACCGGAAACGCTCGCGGCCCGGGTGCTCGTCGCTGAACACCGAAGCTATCCGCGCGCCGTTGCTCTTTTTGCCGCCGGCAAACTGCGCATCGAAGGCCGGCGCGTGTTTACCACGAAATGATGCGCTTCCCACACTAACCACGGACGGAAATCAGGCGCGGCTGCTCGTATCCGACGATTTGGCCGCGCCGCCTTCTTCCGAACCTTCCGCACTCTCCGCAATACGCGGCGCAATCTTTACTTCCTGAATACGCCGGCCATCGGTCTTCACAATACTGAATTCCCAATTCTCGTAGGGCACGGTTTCGCCTTCCCCTGGCTGATGGCCGAAGAGGCCGAAGACAAAGCCGCCGAGGGTATCGAAGTCGTCGGTGGGTATTTCGAGATTGAACTCTTCATTCACATCGTCCAGAGCCATGCGGCCGTCGAGGATCGAAGCGCCGTCTTCCACGCGCCGGACCATGGGAACCTCGACGTCGTACTCGTCCTTGATCTCTCCGACTAACTCTTCCAGAAGATCTTCAATCGTCACAAGCCCGGCGGTGCCGCCGTATTCGTCCTGCACGATAGCGAGCTGAATATTCGAGCGTCGGAACTCTTCCAAGAGCTCATCCACGCGCTTGTTTTCCGAGACGATCAGCGGCGTACGCGCGACGCTTCGAAGAGCCACATCGCGGCGGCCCTGCGCCAGAAACGGCAGCAGGTCCTTGGCGTGGATGATGCCGACGATATTGTCGATGTTCGCTTCATAGACCGGGATACGCGTATGCCCGCTGCTGATAATCAGCTGGAGCAGCGCCGGGCAGCCGACCGTGACGTCGGCGGCCTTAATGTCAATACGCGGGGTCATCACCTGGCGAACGTCGGTGTCTCCGAAGGAGATC
>JAOQAA010000038.1 GCA_025963815.1 Capsulimonas sp. | reverse complement strand
TTTCGCCGGCGCCGGGATCATAATTCTCGATTATATTACCAATAACGTCGCTATAAGCTTGTTGGAACAACTGCCTCCGCTCTTCCGATCCTTTTGGCGTTTCCAATATCTGACGGGCATATTGCTTTTCAGTTTCGTAATGATGTTGGCGCCACTCCTGAAACGTAGTGGGCTCTCCCGACTTTCCATTCATGTCCGATAGTCTCCGCCCCGTCAGCCGCTCCAGCAGGGAAGCCGCTTACGCGCGCAAGGATGCAGCCGTCACAGGCGGCATAGTTGATATCCGTCAATTATAGTCCGATCTTTTGAACTCCGAATCTTTCAATGAAGAGCATCAATCGCCCTCCGGGTGGACACGCGCTTATTGAGGTTCGTCAACTTGGCCATCAACGTGACGTTTACCATTGGTTCGTGGGAGCGATCATCATGCTGTTCAACTCTTACGAGTTAATACTTTGTCTTCCTGCCACTCGCACTGCTCAGGTATTTTGGCCTGCGTCTCTTCGCAAGCAAATTTGCCACGCTGTTTGGCTGATCGGCGCATCGCCAAACTTGAAGCGTCGGAGGCAGAACGTAGTCGTTTAGCAGAAGCAGCTGTTCACCCCGAACAATGGAGGATGATGTGCTAGCCAATGAGGCCAAATGGCTTTCTGCTTATTTTGCACAGAAAGACAACGACGCACTGGGCACGGTATTGAATATCGGAAGTTCGACGGCAGAATTTCGGAAGCGAACTCAATCCTTCGTCGATGAGCAGATATTTCGCCCGCTGGCGCAACGAGGCGTGCCGGTGGTCCACACGGACATCAAGGCAGCGGAGGGCGTCGATATCGTTGCCGATATCATGAACGATGTTGATCTGGAACGGCTGCGAAGCCTGAAGGCGAAAACGATCCTCTGTTCTAACATGCTTGAGCACGTTCCTTCGGCATCGCGCATGGCCGAGCGCCTCACCGCTCTCGTTCCACCTGGTGGCGTTCTCCTGGTTACGGTTCCGAACAGTTACCCATATCATCCCGACCCCATCGATACCTTATTGAGGCCAGATATCGAGCAGCTCAGCGGTCTTTTCCGCCAATTGAAATTGCTGGATGGTGGAATTGTGGAGGGGCCAACCGTAGCGCAGGAGTTTGTCAAAAACCCACTGCTTCTCCCACGCCGCGTTGCCCGGTCCTTCATTCCTTTTCCCCGCTTCGGCATATGGATCTCAGCCCTAGATCGATGGCGGTGGCTTTTCAGGCACTACAGAGCGACGTGCATCGCGCTATGGAAGCCTTCCGTCTCGTGAGGTCAGCGGCGTTTTGTTGCCCATAGTCAAGGAAAACGGAGCGTCATCCCCCACACGCGCCTATTGAGGATCGTCACCTTAGCTCAGCGCGACGTTTACCATTGGTTCGTGGGAGCCATTACATGCTGTTCAGCTCTTACGGGTTCATCTTTGTCTTCCTGCCGCTCGCGCTCGCCGGATATTTCGGCCTGCGTCTCTTCGCGAGCAAATCCGTCACGCTGTTTTGGCTGATCGCCGCATCGCTTACTTTCTATGCCGTGTGGGATCCATGGAATCTGCTTGTGCTGTTCAGCAGCATCGGTTTTAACTTCTCTTGCGGCACGTACCTCGCGGAGCGAGCCCGCAGCAAGAAACCCACAGGGCTCCTGCTCGCTGTCGGGATCGCATTCAATCTCGGCCTCATTGGCTACTTCAAATATTCCGGCTTTTTCGCGGCCAATCTTAATGCAGTTTTTGGGACAAATATTCCCGTCCTCGATCTCGTGCTTCCGTTAGCCATTTCATTCTTCACATTTCAGGAGATCGCCTATCTGGTCGATTCTTCGCGGGGTGAAACGTACGGATACCGGTTCAAGGATTACGTGCTGATGGTGACGTTCTTCCCGCACTTGATTGCGGGCCCAATCGTCAATCATCGAATCCTGATGCGGCAATTCATGAGCCCGACGGCGTTGAGGATAAGCACACAAACTTTTGCGCTCGGGATCGGCCTGTTCGTAATCGGCCTTGCAAAGAAAGTGCTTTTGGCTGACGGCATGGCACCCCAGGCCAATCTGATCTTCGACGGGGTGGCGCAAGGAGCATCGCCGAGCTTCGCCGATGCTTGGATTGGAGCACTGGCCTACACGTTGCAACTCTATTTCGACTTTTCCGGCTACTGCGACATGGCGATTGGACTGGGACTCCTGTTCGGGGTCCGCCTTCCGCTGAACTTCAACTCGCCATATAAGGCGACAAGCATCATTGATTTCTGGCGGCGCTGGCACATGACCTTGTCGGCCTTCCTTCGCGACTATCTTTATTTTGCCCTCGGAGGCAATCACCGCGGCGAAGCACGCCGATACGTGAACCTGGGTGTCACCATGCTCCTTGGGGGACTGTGGCACGGCGCCGGCTGGACATTCGTCTGCTGGGGAGCATTCCACGGCCTGGGCCTGGCGCTCTGTCATTTCTGGAGACGGCTCTTTGGCAGCCCATCAGAGCGGAACGGTGGTAGCCTGTGGGGAACTGCACTCGCCCGCGCGCTCACCTTGATCTTCGTCGTGTTCGGATGGGTGATGTTTCGCGCCGACTCCATGGCGAGCGCAAGCAAGATCATGGGCGCGATGGTCGGGCTAAACGGATTTGATCTTAGCGTCAATTCCGACCGGCGGCTGACGGTGCTCGTAATGCTGTCGTCGATTGCCGCGTTGATGGCGATCACTCAGTTCGCTCCCAACTCGCAGCAATGGCTCGGCTACGATCCGGAGCGGCCGATTGAGGAGGGGCATTCCTGGAACGCTCGCTTAGCGGCGCATCCGCTGCATGGCACTGCGTTGGGCTGCCTTCTCGCCTTCACCTTGACGCAGATGTCCGCCGTGCAGTCCTTCCTCTACTTCCAATTCTAGCGGTGAGCGAACAGCGAATGCCGTACATGCAGTTGGTCAAAATCGGGGTCTGCAACGAACTTCGCCCCCATCGTCGCGCGCGCGTCTATCTTGGGGCGTTCGCCGCGGGGGTAATCTTGTCGGTGGCTTCGTTCTATGCTGCGCTGGGCGTCCTACGTGCACTTGATCGTCTGCCGCCGCCTCCGGTATCCGGGACGTGGTGCATCGACAGGCGCTTCGCTTGGCTGAGAGACAATGCCTACTGGAAAAATGCAGATCTTATTGCAGTAGGATCATCGGCGACTTTGCGGAACCTCAATTTCGGCGTCATTCCCTCCGAAGCGCAGAAGCGGGGCGTCGTCAATGCGGCCCCTTGCTTCCTCAGCGTCAATCAGACTCGTTATCTAACTGAGTTCCTTATCCAGCGTGCGTCAAAGCCAGCGACAGTAATGATGGTCCTCGTACCACGAGACTTCCAAGGCTGTTCGAGGAATCCGACAGCGTTCTTCGATCCTGATCTGGTCGATCAATACATTAGTGGAAAAGTAAACAGGGCGTGGCTTCGCTTCCGCAACTTTCGTCCTAAAGACGTCTTTTTCCACGTGATCCTCGCCGATGAACGCCGGCCTCAGCTGCAATATGACGAGTTTGGATCTGGCCC
>JAOQAA010000733.1 GCA_025963815.1 Capsulimonas sp. | reverse complement strand
TCTCGGATCGTGATGTCGGATCGTCCTCGCCCATAAAAGCCCCCCTCAACGCGGGCTGTTTACACCAATTTCCGCGCATTAGTATATCACAGCGAGCCGGCGCGAGTCAATACATTGCGCATTTTTTCACGAATTGATCGGAATAAATTTGTAGAAGGTCGCGGAACTTTGATGGAACAAACATCGCTGTAGCATACTCCAATAGGGCCGGCGCTCTCCCCAATTTCGCCGTTTTCGACACTTATGATTTTCTGAGCGCCAATGATGGAGCCGACTTGAGCACACCCGATTCGCAGCAAAAACCGATCTTCTACGACGAATCCCAGCGCCGTGGCGGCGTACTTTCCTTTCTGATGTACGCCCTCGCACTCTTCTGCGTTCTGGGAGCAGGCGTATTTCTCTTTAGTATCGCCGGCAACCCCGTGATGATCGCCTCGCCGATCGGCGGGGCGGCGTCGCCCAAGGGACTGCGCAGTCTGGGCGAACAGATGCACCTCGCGGCCGCCCAGCATCCTGCGGTAAGCGGCGTCAAGCAGCCCGGCGACCTGCGGTCCCGAGTCCTGCGCGCGGTTTTGCGTCGCGACGCCGGTGTCCAGGAAGCACAGCGCCGACTGCGCGCCACGATCAAGGGTGAACACGCCATCACCCCCATCCCGGCGGCCGCCATCGCTCCGGGCCACGTTCGAGGCCCCGTACGCGCGGCGTTTTATGTCAACTACGAAAAAAGCAGCATCGACTCCCTGCGCGAACATATCGATCAAACGACGCACTTAATGCCGGTATGGATCGAGATCAATCCTCAGGGATCGGACATCAACGTGACGCGCGATATCTCCACGCGCTCCGGAGGAACCCAGGTCACGTTGGGCGAGACGTATGACGACGAAGCCATCCGTCTTGCCCGCAGCCACGGCGTCCCCATTATCCCCGTCGTACAAAACGCAAGCGAAGGCGAGTTTCGCGGCGAATGGGTCCATGCGCTGGTCACCGATCCCAAAAAGCGCGCGGCGATGATCGAAAAGCTGCGCGCCTTTGTCATTCAGAACAAGTACCAGGGCGTGAACATCGACTTCGAGACCGACAGCGCGGACGATGAAAACGGCTTGACGGCCTTCATGACGGAACTCGGCGCCGTGTTCCATCCGCTGGGCCTGCTCGTGACCCAGGATATCCAGCTCGACAGCGCCTCCTACGATCTGCCGACACTCGCCAAATGCTGTGACTTTGTGATCCCAATGATCTACGACGAGCACGGGGACGGCACGCACGACGGCCCCCTCGCCTCCTGGGACTGGTTTCAGGCGCAGCTGGACGATTTCCTGACACAGGTTCCCGCCGATAAGGTCGTGCTCGGGATCGCCAATTATGGCTACGACTGGGCCGCCGGAAGCACGTCTCCGCAGGACGTCTCGTTCGAACAAGCCTGTCAGACCGCCAAGGATTCCCAGGACGGCGAGGACGGCGTGATCAAGATCGACCGCGACACGCTAAGCCCTTACTTCACCTATTACGACGACTCGAACGGCCAGGGAGACAAAGAGATCGCGCACAAGGTCTGGCTGGAGGACGCCGCCAGCGCCTACAACAAAGTGATCGCCGGCGAGCGCCGCCATCTCCTCGGCGACGCGCTCTGGCGACTGGGTTCGGAAGACCCCAGCCTCTGGACCTACTTCAATCACGATCGCCCCGCTCTTGGTGAGAGCTTCGATATCCGAAAGCTCACCGACGTCACGTACAATTACTTTGGTACGGGCTTTATCGGCCAGGGGGACGTGCTTTACATCAAGCAGTCGCCCACAAAGGGTCAGCGCGATCTGACGGTAGATCCCAAGACCCACCTGATCGTGGGTGAAAAGTTCAGTCGCTATCCCTCGCAGTACGTCATCCAGCGTACGGGCCTTGTGGACCAGACGACCGGCAAAAACACTGGTCCTCTTTACAAGAAGATCGCTTTGACCTTCGATGACGGCCCCGATCCGCGCTGGACGCCCCAGATTCTTGCGATCCTGCATCGCTATCACGTTCCCGCGACATTCTTTGTCGTGGGCGAAAATGCGCAGGCTAATCCCAGCCTGTTGACACTCGAGTGGAACGAAGGGATGGAGATCGGAAACCATTCGTTCACGCATCCCGAGATCGACCAGATCTCCACGCCGCGCATCAAATTAGAGATGGACGCCACCCAGCGTGTGATCGAAGCGCTGACAGGACATATGACCACTCTCTTCCGCGCGCCGAACCGCGCGGACTCGGAGCCCAGCACTCCCGCCGACCTGGACCCGATCCTTCAGGCGCACAAACTCGGCTATGTATTTATCGGAGAACAGATCGACCCGACCGACTGGAAGCCAGGCATCAAATCCGAGCAGATCGTCCCGTTCGTACTGAACCATGCGGATGACGGCAACTGCGTGCTCCTGCACGACGCCGGCGGAACCACGCGCGCCGAGACGATCAAGGCGCTGCCGCGGATCATCGAAGGACTGCGGAAGCAGGGATACAGCTTCGTCACCGTCTCACAGATCATGGGACGCACACGCGATCAGGTCTTCCCCGCGATCTCGCCCAAACAGCGGATCACGGCTGATATCAACCGTGCGTTCATCTACGCGACTTATGTCGTCGGAAACGTCCTGACGGTCTTGTTCCTGACGGCGATTTTCCTGGGTATCGGGCGCATCGTCATTATGGGCGCGCTGGCGACCGTGCAGGCGCGACGGGAGAAAGTCCGAATATTCGTCCCCGATTTCCTTCCCTCAGTGAGCGTCATTATCGCCGCCTACAACGAGGCGAAGGTCGTGAACAAAACTATCGCGACGCTGCTGGCGAGCGATTATCCGCGCCTGGACATCCTAGTCGTGGACGACGGCTCAAAAGACGGCACCGCCGACGTCGTCCGCGCAGCGTACGGCCATAGCACACAGGTTCAGGTCATCAGCAAGCCCAACGGAGGCAAGGCATCGGCGCTCAACCTGGGTATCCAGCAATGCGGGGGTGAGATCATCGTCGCCCTCGACGCCGACACGGTCTTCACGCCTGCGACCATCGGCAATCTGGTCCGCCATTTCGCCGATCCACAGATCGGGGCCGTGTCAGGCAATGTCAAAGTCGGCAATCGTAAGAACGCCTGGACGATCTGGCAGGCCGTGGAGTACATCACGAGCCAGAACTTCGACCGCCGCGCCTTCGACCTGCTGAACTGCATCACTGTCGTCCCCGGCGCGGTCGGCGCGTGGCGGCGCGACGCCGTCGTGCTCGCCGGCCTTTATTCTTCGCAGACTCTGGCCGAAGATACGGACCTGACATTAAAAGTCCGCAAGCTCGGCTACAAGATCGTCACCGACAACGACGCCCTCGCCTACACCGAAGCGCCGGACGGCTGGAAAGACCTGATCAAGCAGCGCTACCGCTGGGCCTTCGGCACCCTGCAATGCCTCTGGAAGCACCGCGACGCGTTCGGCAACAAACGCTACGGCGCCCTGGGCACAGTCGCCATGCCGTCGCTCTGGCTCTATCAAATCGTGTTCCAGGCGATCGCACCGCTGGTCGATATCGGCATACTCTGGGCAATCTTCACGCAATTCGTCGTCAAGCCGACCACGGACCACACAAACCTGATCATGCTCCTCGGCTACTGGGCTGTCTTCTCCACCGTGGAGATGGCTGGCGCCGCCCTCGCCTTCCATCTGGACCGCGAGGACAAGCGTCTGATTGCCTGGCTCCCCTTGCAGCGCTTCGCCTACCGACAACTGATGTACGTCGTGATTTTGAAATCGCTGCGCTCCGCTCTGTTCGGCAAACGCGTCGGCTGGGGGAAATTGGAACGCAAAGGCACAGTCACCACACCCAAGAGCGAAGACGCGCCCAAAGTTCCGCATTAGGATGTCCTAAAATCCGCCTCCGGTTTCGGCCCCCAACCCCCAATCCTGGGGGAAGATTTTTGCACAGGCGCTTACTGCCTTTCGTAAAGCTTACAGAGAGCTAACGACAGACTCTTCCCCCAGGATTGGGGGTTGGGGGCCGAATCTGGAGGCAGAGGCCGATTCTTCCTTTCCACTAAGAGTGTCTAATCACTGACTATTTCCTTTATCTGTTGACTTATTATATAGTGCACTACATAATAAACCTTGATGAAAAACGATACCGCTGACAAATCCGGGAAAACCACGACGCGAGAGACCGAGGAGTGGCGCCGAGTGGGGCGGCAGCTTTCGTTCGCGCTGTACGGCGCCGCCAGCCGGCTGATCCGCCTCCACCGTCCCTTCTTAGAGCCTTTGGGGCTGACCTACCCACAGTTCCTCGTCATGCTCACTCTCTACGACAACACCCCACGCACCGTGGGGGATTTAGGGCTTGAACTCGGTATGGACAACGGAACGCTGACGCCCCTCTTGAAGCGCCTTGAAAGCGCGGGATTGGTCACACGAACGCGAGACGCGCGAGACGAACGCCGCGTTCTGATCGATCTTACTACAGCTGGCGAGGCGCTACGCGAGGCGGCGTGCTCGATCCCTGAAAAGATTGAAACACCGGCTTGCCGTCTCTGCAATCTCTCCAATAAAGACCTTGCGGAGTTTCGTGACACCTTGAACGGGCTAGGAAGACCCTCTTCGGCCCAAGCTCCCAACTCAACTGCCGACGAACACGCTTGGCCAGAAGCAACGGACTGCGTGACAGGTCTGCAACAAAAGGACGAACGAGATGATGACAAAACTATCGATTCTTGAACTTGGAAGAGTGCGACAGGGAAGTGATCGGCGTACCGCACTCGACGAGGCGAGAGACCTCGCTCGTCACGCGGAAACTCGGGGATACCAGAGGTTGTGGGTTGCCGAGCATCACAACATGCCCACCGTCACGACCGCGGCGACTTCGCTTGTCATCCAGCACATCGCGGCGGGAACGACAACCATCCGCGTTGGATCAGGCGGCATCATGCTGCCGAACCACGCTCCGTATGTGATTGCGGAGCAATTCGGCACTTTGGCCACGCTGTTCCCCGGGCGTATTGATCTTGGACTGGGCCGGGCGCCCGGCACGGACCAGATGGCGCTGCGGGCGCTGCGCCGCGATCCGAGCAACTCCGATCACTTCCCGCAGGATGTATTGGAGCTGCAAGCGTTCCTCGGCGCCGTTCAACCGGGTCAGAGGATTGAGGCAGTACCGGGTTCCGGCACAAACATCCCGCTGTGGATCCTGGGTTCGAGCACGTTTGGGGCGCAGCTGGCAGCCGAGATGGGCCTTCCTTATGGGTTTGCTTCCCACTTCGCGCCGCAGGCGCTCGATATGGCCATCAGGATATATCGCGAGGGCTTCAAGCCTTCAGCGCAGCTGAGTGCACCCTATGTGATGGTCGGGATCAACGTGATTGCGGCTGAAAGCGATCAGGAGGCCCGCCGGCTGGCGACGTCGCAGCAGATGTCGTTTGCCGACATATTCAGAGGCGCGCGCAATTTGATGCAGCCGCCTATCGATGACATCGAGAGCTACTGGTCGCCGCATGAGAGGGCTCAGGCGTCGCAGATGCTGGCCTGCAGCGTCATCGGAAGCCCCGAGACTGTCCGGAATGGGATCCAGAGCATGATCGAGCGGACCAACGCCGATGAGCTCATGATCGTCTCGGACATTTTCGACCCCGAAAAGCGGCTGAGATCCTTTGATATCATCGCGGACGTCAATTCGTGACTTTTCACAGCTAGAAAGAGAGCATTCGCCATGAATACTACGAAGAAAATGACCATCGGAATCATCGGCATGGGCAACATCGGCAGCACGGTCCCGAGACGCTGACCGCGCTGGCCGCCGAGACCGGCGCCACTCCAGCGACCGTGGAGCAGACCGCTCGCGCAGGATATCGATTAGCAAAATATACTATCACTTCACCCGTGATTTAAATACCCAATCCCCTGCTCCAACTTCATGCGCCGCGCCGTCAGGCGTGGTCACCGTCGCCGTGGTGTTGGCGGGGATCGTCACGTTCATCGTTGCGTTTTGGCTGTTGCGCGTCCAGTTCGAGACGATGAGGCCGCGCGGCGAATCGAATTGGCACTTGACCCAGGTTAAGTCTCCGGCCATGTGCGGCTGGATGAGAATATGCGCGAAGCCGGGCTTGGCGGGGTCGTAGTTGATCCCACCCAGGGTTTGGTAGAACCAGGCGTCCACGTTGCCAGCCTGGATCAAGAGGGCTTCGCTGTTCATTCCTGGGTCCCGCGTGTCGTAGTCCCAGCGCTCCCAGATCGTGTTCGAGCCGTAATTGATCATGTAGCCCCAGCTCGGCTTGGTCGTTTGCGTCACTAAGCTCCAGGCGACATCCGGACGGCCATTCTGGCTCAGCACCTGGAGCAGCCACTGGTTGCCGAGCAGGCCGACCGTGAGATGGTTGTCGTGGGTGACCGTGATGTCGTGCACCAAATTCTCGACGATCTTAGTGCGCAGCGCCGGATCCGCTGGAGTAAGGCCGAAGGCGAGCGGCAGCACATAGGAGCACTGCGTCTCGCTCGTGTACTTGCATGTCTTGGGATCGAAGAATTTGGCCATGAAGGCGATTTGCATCGCATCGCCCATACTGCGCCACATCGCCGCGTCATCGGTTCGCCCGAGACGCTCCGCTGTGTGCTGAACGATACGGATGTTGTTGTATTGATACGCGGTGGAGATGAGCTCATGCGAAGTCATTCCAGCGTCGGACCCTTTGCCATCCATGGAATAGACATCGCACCAGTCGCCGTAGCCTGAGCCTTCCAGGGTTCCATCCGGCTGACCGTGCTGGAGTTTCATCGCCAGCACCCAGCGTTTCATCGCCTCGTAATTTCGCTGTGACAGGCGATTGTCGCCGTAAAAACCGACATACCAATCGGGAATGATGGTGAAGACGCTCGGCCATTCCACGCCGTTGCCCATGGTCCAGTACATCGCGACATCCGGAATGCTGCCATCCGTGCGCTGCGAGCGGCGCACATCGTCCATCCACTTTGTGTAGAACGCGCCCACGTCGAAGTTGTAGGCGTCGCTTTCCGCGTCTTTCGCAGGGTCGCCCATCCAGGCTTGGCGCTCGTCGCGGTCCGGATCGAGCGGCGCGCTGCGCAGAAACATGCGCATGCCCTCGCGCATCGCGTCATGGATCTTGTTGACCATGATATTCGAACAAGAGTAGCTTCCCACGGGGCGGACATCGGTATGTTCGATCAGCGCCTCAA
>JAOQAA010000722.1 GCA_025963815.1 Capsulimonas sp. | reverse complement strand
AAAAAGCCTTGTTGACATATGCAGTCCTACAATGTAGCAGGGGCCGGAATATTTCTTGGGCGATTTGTCGAATCCCGGCCCGATCGTTCGACTATACTAGTGAAGGCAGGGCAACCAGTACAGTTTATACGACAAATGGGAGCGCTTGCGTAAACACCACAAATTAGCGGGAAGGCTGAAAAGAATGGAAGACTTTATTGCGATATGCAAAGAACGCGCGACGGTGGCCATGGACCAGTTTCTCAACGATCTCAGCTTTGTTCCTGCGGACAAGCTGACCTGGAGTCCGGCGCCGACCGCCAAGTCCGCACTGGAGATCGCGGCGCACTGCGCCGGCCATACCGGCGCCTTCGCCTCGGTCATTAGCGCTGGAAAGTTCCCAGATAGCGTCGAGGAGTTCGTTGATCCGATCCAATCGGCGATCCAGAGCATCACGACATTACAACAGGCGGAGACGATGCTGCGAAAGGGCATCGCGGACACGATTGCGGCGCTTGACACAGTCAAGCCGGAGCAAGTCGGGTCAATGATCGAGGCGCCGGTGCTGGGCCCAACTCCGTTCAATTTCTTATTGACGCTTCCTGCGCGTCATCTTGAGAACCACGGGGCGCAGATCGACTACTTACAGACGTGTTGGGGGGATTTGGAAGTTCATTTTTAGCTTATTCCCATAAGTCTAATCCAAGCAAGCGGCGGCCTAATCCTGCACCAGATCATATTGAACGTCGCTTTTCGTCAGCGCTTTTTTGCCAGGTAAGCGAAACTTCCCCGAACGCATCAGGGCATTCTCCACGGCCTGGATCGTGCGGCAAACAGTCGCTTCGCTCACGCCATACGTTTGAGCGATGTGTGCTTCCGTGCGATACTCACGCCAGTACATCAATGTCAGCAGAAGGCGGTCTTCGCGGCAAAGTTTGGTCGGTCGTCCAAACGATGGCAAGTGCTCTTGAAGCGCGGCGCTCATCTCAAGAAAGGTCGCGGGGCGAACACCCATTAAGCGTTTGAACAGCCCCTCGGGCTTGTGTTTCAAGTCGGCGTAGAACATAAACACAGTATACTGCACTTATGCAAGAGGTCTAATGAAAACAGCCTCGGAAATCTTGCGATTTCCGAGGCTGATCATTTGGGAGCGGCTCTCAATTTTGGTGCTAACAATTTTCTAGGCATCGCCTTTTCCTGCGCCTTGCAGCGAGCCCCAAATCAGCGGCGAGTTACGGCAAAATCCATAGGGTAATTTCTGTCAGGCTCTCTTAGACCGAGCCTCGAAGCCAGAAACCACATCGAAAAGCTCTTCGTCGATGCTGCCCTGACGCAAACGGTGAAAGGCGCCTTGAAGATCATCCAGGGTTTCTTCGATGTTCTTATCGGCTCGTTCCATCGCCGCCAACCGACTTGCATTTTCGCTGGCGAGGGATTCGGCGCATGCGCGGAAGAGGGAGATGAAGAGATATTCCCGGATGAGCGCGCGCAGTGTATCGTCGCTGCTTCCCAGTGCTTCGGGCAAGTTTTTTGTTGGCCAGTGGATGTCGGCTAGGCCTGATTGCCACTGCGCGTCCAGCGGCAGGAGGCGCTGGCTGACGGGGTTGTAGAGAGCGCCGGACTGCGGGCGATTATGGAATACGTACACGCTGGGATTATCGCCGCCAGCGCGTCGCGCTTCACTTTCGATCTGGATCTGCCCGACAAGGGCGGTGATGGCCTGGACGGAGTTCGGCGAGGCGAATTGCCCGACGACGGACAGACCCGCGTCTGCGAGACGCTCCTGAACGCGTTCACCGATGGCCCAAACTTGCGGCTTGCCCGGCAGTGATTCCAGTGTCTTAATTGCATAGTCGGCGATGACATCGTTGAATTGGCCGACTAATCCTTGGTCAGAACCGAATACGATGGCGCGGATGTCTGTCTGTTGCTCTGGCTTCACAGTGAGAGACGGAGTTTCGTGTCCGTGGATACACGCGGCCAATCCCAATTCGACCGTGCGATAGTAGTCGGCCAGAGCGAGGACAGATTTCTCGTATTGTCCGACGCTGGAGGCGGCGACGGCTTTCATCGTGCGCACCACGGATTGGAGGTCGCCAGCAGTGTCGATCTTTCGGCGCAGGCTCGCAGTGGAGTCGCTCATGCGTTTTCCTTGGATTTGGGCAGAAAATTGGTGAGCGATTTGCGGGTGATCTCGATGATGGCGCTGCGGTCTTCGTCACTCAATTCCTTGGCCGTTTCAAAACGTGCTCGTATCTCGGACGGAATGCCCTCGGACGATTCTTGCACGGCGCGTTCGGCGTCTGTCATTTGCTCGGTCGGGATCGCGTCGAAGAGGCCAGCGGACAGCGCCAGCAGAACGGCGATCTGTGCGGGGACGGACACCTGGGAGAACTCCGGCTGCTTGAGGCAGGCGCGGATACGGCGTCCGTGCTCGATGGTTTTGAGAGTGTCGGCGTCCAAACGGGCTCCGAATTTGGCGAATGATTCCAGTTCTTCGAACTGTGCGTAGGCGAGCTTGAGGTCGCCCGCCACCGCGCGGTAGGTGGCCCTCTGCGCCTTGCCGCCGACGCGAGACACGGACTTACCGACATCGACGGCGGGCAGCACGCCCAGTTCGAATAGAGAGGGCGAGAGGTAGATCTGTCCATCGGTAATAGAAATCAAATTCGTCGGAATGTAGGCTGAAATGTCCTGCGCATCGGTTTCGATAATCGGGAGTGCGGTCAGCGATCCGCCCCCGTGTTCTTCGCTGAGATGCGTCGCTCGCTCCAGCAGGCGCGAGTGGATATAGAAGATGTCGCCAGGGAAGGCTTCACGCCCAGGGGGGCGGCGAAGCAGCAGAGAAATCTCACGATAAGCGCGGGCATGCTGTGTGAGATCGTCGTAGACGATCAGCACGTCTCGTCCCGATTCCATAAAATATTCGGCGATACTTGTGGCGGCGTAAGGCGCGATGTAAGTCAGGCCGGGCGGGTCATTGCCTTCGCTGACGACCACGACGGTATATTCCATGGCGCCATTCTCTCTGAGCGTGGCGATGGCCTTCGCCACGGCGCTCGCGCGCTGTCCGATGGCGCAATAAACGCAGACAACGTTCTGATCCCGCTGATTGAGAATCGCGCCGACCGCAATCGCTGTTTTGCCCGTCTGACGGTCTCCCAGGATCAACTCACGCTGACCTCGCCCGATCGGAAGCAACGCATCGATCACTTTAATTCCGGTTTGGAGCGGGACGGTAACCGGCGAACGGTCCATAATGGCGGCGGCAGGGCGCTCGATGGGACGGCGGTCGTTGGAATGGATCGGCCCTGCGTCGTCAAGAGGCCGACCGAGCGGATCGATGACGCGGCCCAGCAATCCGTCGCCCACCGCGACGTCCGCGACGCGGCCCGTTCGCTCGACTTCATCGCCGGCATGCAGACGCCAATGCTCGCCAAGCAGCACCACGCCGATCTCGTCTTCATCCACGTTGAACGCAACACCGAGTACGCCGCCAGAGAACTTGACCAATTCCTCAAAGCCGACGCCGGGAAGTCCAGACACCATAGCGACCGCAGTGGAGATGCTCGCAACGGCGCCAATCTCATGCGGCGCCAGATTCGGCGTAAACTCTTCACACGCCTGATGAACGCTATTGAACGCTCGGTCGAAGACGCCTTGCAAACTCTCAAGTTCCGTGTTCATTGACGAACCGATGCCTTCTCAGTTTTAGGCTGTGTCGTTAGAAGTGCCCCAACGCTAGTTTCCATGGACGCCAGATAGTCCGTGATGCTCCACGACAGTTTTTGTCCGTTCGCGGTAAGTTCGATGCCGCTGATCAGATTCGGCGTGGTTTCGAATTGGAGGGGAGCGTCCGACGAGAACGTTTCATGGAGCGCATTTTGTATTGCCGTACGCTGCGGTTCGGGCAAATCAAATGCGCTGCGGACAAGCGGTGGGGCGGCGGCTGATTGGAGAGCGGCGGCAAGGCGTTCTTTCGCCGGACCATCCATCGCACGCAGGCGGCGAGTGAATACGTCGCTGAGGCGTTCTTCCAAACTGGCGTCGGCGAGATCCAATAGCGTCTTTCGCGCGATGGCGAACACTTCCTGCTGAGTACGCAGCGCGAGGGCTTGATTGAGGCGCTCCGCGTCTCGTTTCCGTGTTTCCTGCTGCTGGGCGCTCCAGGCGTCGGACGTCC
>JAOQAA010000705.1 GCA_025963815.1 Capsulimonas sp. | reverse complement strand
GCGGCATCAGCTCGATCTGGGCCAAGCCGGACTATCAGGGAACGCTTGGTCTTTCCAGCATTGCGCGCAACGTGCCGGATGTTGCTCTCTGCGCCGACAGTAACACTGGGTACTCTGTTCGTTGGAACGGCGGCTGGTATGTCGCCGGCGGCACTAGCGCCGCAGCGCCGCTGTGGTCTGCATTTGCGGCCCTCGTCAACCAAAAGCGCGTAACGGACGGCCGCAGCACGCTCGGATACCTCCACCCGGCACTCTATGCGCTGGGGACCGGACCGTCTTACAACAGCGTCTTCCACGACATCAATGACAACAGCACGAACCTGTTCTACTCCGCCACGACCGGTTATGATAACTCGACGGGCCTGGGATCGTTCAACGGCGCCAACATGTTTGCCGCTCTGGCCCCCGATCCGGCGGGCGTTCCGACCGACTTGACCGCGACCGGCGGCGACAATCAGGTCACTCTGACCTGGACCGCCTCCGCCAATGCCATGAGCTATACGATCAAGCGATCCACCACGGACGGCGGCTCGTATACCAATATCGATACGGTCGCGACACCGGGTTATGTCGATCTCACCGCGCAGGGCGGAACCACGTACTACTACGTCGTATCCGCGACGAACAATGGTCTGGAGAGCGCGAATTCGGCCCAGGCGTCCGCGACCGCGACTTTACCAATACCGGTTTTGTCCGGTGTCTCCATCACTCCAAACTCGGTGGTGGCGGGCGTTCGGCCCGTAGGCACGATTACTCTTACCGCCCCCGCACCGGCAGGCGGCCTGACCGTCAGTCTGTCCAGCAGCGATACCGCGACGGCCTATACCTACACTACGGCGGAGATACCTGCCGGAGCATCTTCGGCGACCTTCCCGATCGCTACTCGTTATATCAGCGCGGCGGCGACCGCGACCATTACGGCGACGCTGGACAGCATCTCACAATCCGCGACGCTGGATGTCACTCCGGCGGTCTCGGTGACCGGCCTGTCGATCACTCCAACCTCAGTGCTCGCGGGCGTGCGCCCCGTGGGAACTGTGACCATCAGCGACGCAGCGCCGGCCGGCGGGACAGTCGTTAACCTTACCAGCAGCGATCCAAGCTCGGCGCAGGTCTTCCCGGTCCTCATTCCCGCGGGTGCGACATCGGCCAACTTCCCGATCGCCACAAAGTACGTTCCCGCAACGACCGTCACAATCACGGCGGCGCTCAACGGAACCACGCAGACGGCGACGCTCGCGATCACCGTTCCAACCATCGTCACACAGATCACGGTTGCCCAGAGCACCCTTTACGTCGGTAACCGCAGTTCCGGGACAGTGACGATTTCGAATCCTGCGCCCGCTGGGGGGCTGGTCGTCATTCTGACAAGCAGCGATCCCGCGCTCTTCGTCTACTCGCTTGTGATCCCGGCCGGCGCAACCTCCGCGACATTCCCGATGATCGCACGATCGACCTTTGTTGACGTCACCGCGATAATCAAGGCGACGCTCAACAACTATTCTCAGACAGTTTCCGTCACCGTGAAGCCCACGATCACGCTGTCCAGTATCTCCATTACGCCGAACTCGGTAATTGGCGGTGTACGACCTGTAGGAACGGCGACGATCTCCAGCCCGGCCCCAACGGGTGGATTAGTCGTTAACCTCACCAGCAGCGACCCAAGCTCGGCGCAGGTCTTCCCGGTCCTCATTCCCGCGGGTGCGACATCGGCCAACTTCCCGATCGCCACAAAGTACGTCACGACCCCGACGACCATCACGATCACGGGAACACTCAACGGCTCAACGCAAACGGCGTCGCTGGACATCAGCGCTCCGGTGACCATTACGGCGATCTCGATCCCGTTCCATGTACTGGACCATTACGGCAATCGCACCACCGGAACGGTAACACTTTCCGGGCCTGCGCCCGCCGGGGGCTTGACGGTTGTTATGACCAGCAGTGACCCGCAGCTCTTCGTTTACTCGTTCGTTATTCCCGCCGGCGATACGTCAGAGACGTTCCGGATAGTGTCGCGCTCGACGTCGGACTTCCTCGCGGTAACCGTCACGGCGGCAGCCAACGGATCCTCGCAGTCCGCTCAGGTCGAACTGGGCAGGTAACTCCTCGCCAGAAACGACACTGACCTCTGAATTAAGAAAAGGCTGGACTGCTCCCCGCAGTCCAGCCTTTTTCACCTCTTACCTCACCCTATCCATCCAGACTATGCTCTCTCGGGCCGAGATATTTCGGCTGCGCATGCGTGACGTTTACATCGATCCATGCCCTCTCAGTGGAGAACACTTCCCGTCTGTCGAAAAATTCTTGACCGTAATACGTCTGCCGGTCGGCCGCCTGTCCCGTCACTTCCAAGCCCAATTTTTTGCCGGTATACAGCGCTCGGTACAAATGATAGGTCTGGCTGACTAAGATAGCCTTCTTAACGCCAAAAACATCACGCGCCCGATACAAACTATCGTAAGTCCGAAAGCCGGCGTAGTCACAGACGATGTCCTTCGCCGGCACGCCGCGCTTGATTGCCGCCGCCTTCATCGCGTCCGGCTCGTTGTAGCCAGTGCGCCCGTTATCACCCGTCATCAGCAGCTTCTTTACCTTTCCCGCCTTGTAAAGATCGACGCCCACGTTCACGCGATCCGAAAGAATCGAGCTCAGCGCATTCCCAGAATAGCCCGCGCCGAAGACGATCGCCACGGGAGCGGGCGGCGCCTGAGACACGTCGCGATAGATAGGCTGGCCTTCTGTGCGAACTTGTCTCCAGATCAATCCCGCCGCCGCGCCGACGCATGCGATCACAGCGACGCTCGACCAAAGCACGCGCCTCAGGCGCGCCGCATTGCGGCGGGAGGGACGTTTCAGGTAGAATAGAGGAAAGTTGTACTTTAGAAGAGGGTTAGGTTTCATGGCTCAAGAATTGAAGTCGACGTGGGCAGCCAAGGTTGGCCTCGCGGAAAATCTGAAAGGCGGCGTCATCATGGACGTCGTCAACGCCGAGCAGGCGGTCATCGCCGAGGAAGCCGGCGCGGCGGCGGTCATGGCGCTGGAGCGCGTTCCCGCCGACATCCGGCGTGATGGCGGCGTGTCCCGCATGTCGGACCCGAAGATGATCAAGGGCATCATGGCGGCGGTCACGATCCCGGTCATGGCGAAGGCCCGGATCGGCCATTTTGTCGAAGCGCAGATCCTGGAAGCGCTCGGCGTGGACTTTGTCGATGAGTCGGAAGTGCTGACTCCGGCAGACGACGCATTTCATATCGATAAACACGCCTTCAAAGTTCCCTTCGTCTGCGGCTGCCGCGATCTGGGCGAAGCGCTCCGACGCATCGCCGAGGGCGCTTCCATGATCCGCACCAAGGGCGAAGCCGGCTCGGGCAACGTCGTCGAAGCAGTCCGGCACATGCGCACGGTGCTCGGCGGCGTCCGCCGCATCCACGCGATGCCCTTCGAAGAGCTAATGACCGAGGCGAAGAACCTGGGCGCGCCCTACGAACTGGTCGTCGAGATTCATCGCACGGGCAAGCTGCCGGTCCCGAACTTCAGCGCCGGCGGCATCGCCACCCCGGCCGACGCCGCCCTGATGCGCCAGCTCGGCGCCGAAGCCATCTTCGTCGGCTCGGGCATCTTCAAGTCCGGCGATCCCAAGCGCCGCGCCAAAGCGATCGTGGACGCCTGCACCCACTTCGACAACCCGGAAATCCTCGCCGAAATCTCGGCGGACCTGGGCGAAGCGATGGTCGGCATCAACCTGGAAACGCTGCCCAAAGAGCAGCTTCTGGCCGGACGCGGCTGGTAAGAACAAACGAAAGCGGCCCGGGCGACAATGTCGCCCGGGCCTTTTTTTGTTTTGATTTCTATTTGTGTCAGGCGCGCGCGCCTGACGATTTCAATAGCGCCGCAACTTCGGTCTGCTTTTTTCGCATCGCCCACGTCAGCGCGGTTCGGCCCTCGCTGTCCTTGACCTGGATATCGGCGCCGTGCTTGATCAGGAGTTTCAGACTGGCGAGATTGCCGCTGGGAACAGCCTGCATCAGCGGCGTGTAGCCTTCATCCGTCTTGGCGTTGACATTCGCGCCGGCGTCTAGCATCATTCGAATGATCTCCGGATCGCCGGAGTAAGCAGCCTGCATCAGTGGAGTGAAGCCCTTCGCGGTCGCGATATTGACCTTTGCTCCCTTGGCGATCAGCCGTTTGACCATCGGCAGATTTTTGGACAGGGCGGCGCCGAAGAGCGCCGTGTGGCCTTCGGTGTCGGTATCGTTGATATTCGCGCCGTGTGCTTCCAGCATTCGGACAATGGTGTCATGCCCTCCGTACGCAGCGATGATGATCGCGGTGGACTTGGCGTTGGTCCGCGCCTGGACATCGGCGCCATGGTCCAGCAGCGCCTGAAGCGCCTTGATGCGATTGGCGGCGGCGGCCTGCATTAACGGGGTAAAGCCGCTCTTCGTTCGCGAGTTGACGTCCGCGCCTTTGTCGAGCAGCGTGATAATCGTGGAAGGGTCGCCGACGCCGGAGGCCACCATCAGCGCCGTGAAACCTTGCCGGTCCTGCGCGTAGAGATCGGCTCCATGTTCAAGCAGGAGCTGGACATTTGCTGGGCGCGCTCCATAAGCCGCCTGCATCAGCGCCGTGTGGTTGTCGATATCCGTACGGCTGACGTCCGCTTCCGCATCCAGCAGCTTCTGAACGATGGGCGTTCCCGCCGAAAACGCGGCGACCATCAGGGCTGTTTTGCCCTTATTATCCACAGCGTCGACGATGGCGTCATTGTCGAGCAAAAACTGGACGACGTCTAATTTCCCCGAATGCACCGCTTCCATAAGCGGCGAGACGCCGGCGTTATCGAAGGCGTTTACCTCCGCTTGTTTCGCCACCAGCATCTTCAGGATGGGCAGAAAACCCTTGTGCGCGGCTTCCAGAACAGCGGAATCGCCGTCGGCGGCCTGCACATCCACTTCGGCGCCTTTGTCCAGCAAAAATTTCACGATCTCGGTATTGCCCGACGCCGCCGCGCGCATCAGCAGGGTCGTCCCATCGGCGCCCGTGATCGCCACCCCGGTCTTGGCCACCAGAGCCCGCACTTTGGCCAGATTGCCTGCCTTGATCGCGTCCGACACCTGTGTGAAGCGTGGGTCGCCCTGCGGTGCTGGAGCGGCGTCTCCCGTCGTGTCCGGCGTCGCGGGGACCGCCATGGGGTCGGCTATCCCACCGATGTCCGGCACTGTGGGATCAGCCGCCGGAGCGTCGATAGCGGGCGTGGCGGCATCGTCCGTAGGAGCAGCGGGCGCTCCCACGGCGAACGATATCATCAGCGCCGCCGAAAGTAAGGCGCGTTTTGCGTTTTGGATCATGGTCGCATCGCTTGTTTTTCGTGGCGCAATTTTCAATACGGCGCCTTGTCTAGTTTCAGTTCTTCTTCGTCATCCGGCAGCGGATAGAAGAATGCATCTTGAGGCACATACTGCTTGGGCGTATGCGGGCTGGACCAGTACAGGAACACCGCCGCGTCCCCGCCGTCCACTTCCAGATACTCGCACTTGAACAGATACTGTTCGCCGGCGCGGAACGTGAACTTATTGGAGAACTGCGTGAGGCTATTGGCCGACCACTCGTCGATTACGAGCTTGTGGTTGATCCAAATGCGCACGCCGTCGTCGGCCGCCGCATAGAATGTGTAGGTCTCCGAATAGGGAGCAACGATACGTCCGGTCCAGCGGATCGTGTAGTCGCTATAGGCCTGGATCTTGGGGCCGGGCGATTGCGTGGGCGTAGTGATCCAGCGATATGCGACATTGGGGTCGGCCCGTGTGAACGCATATGTATCGAACTGGCGTCCCGAGAAATATTCGCCCTTGAGACCGGAGCCGTCGCCGACCAGCGTGTCGCTGTTGGGGACGGGCGTCGCCGGCAGCGGCTGCAGCGCGCCGTTTCGAATCCCCTGGCTGTTGCGCGCGAAATGGAGCACCGCCGGATGCGGGGCCTCTCTCTTCACCGGCGCCGCCTTTTGGGGCTGAACAGGTTTTGTCGCCGACGCCGTCTTTTCCGGCCGAACGGCTTGATGCGCCGGCAGCAGAGATGGAGATTTGGGCGAACCTTTTGCGGGCGGCTGAGGCGGATCGATCACATCGCCGGGTACTCCGAGCGGCAGATGCGGCCGATCCATCACGGCCATGGGGATTTGCCCGGCGGCGCTGGCGGAACCGATGGTGAGCGCGAGCGGGATCGGCTTAAGCCCGGTCTTGTTGCGCTGCCCGGCCGGCTCCTTGGTCATCTTCTGCAGCTTCGGCGATTTCGTAGGCGGCGTCATCGGCGCGGGCTTGTCCTCCGTCCGGAGGGGCGCCTTTGCCGTCTTGCCTCCGGGCGGGCTAATCACGGTATTCTTTACCTTGCGCGGCGTGGGGTCCTTGCCCTTGCTGACGCCGACCGGAGGCGCGGGCGGCAGCACAAGGGCGCCAGGGACAGTATGGCCGGCAATAGGAGCATCCGGCGGCAGATCCGCGACTTCGGCGACCTGACTATCCTTATGCTCCACTCCGTCGTCTCGGCCTTCCTCCCCCATCCAATCGTCGCCGCTTCCGCCGATCCCGTCGCCGCCTTCGCCTTGCAGCGATCCAAACGCGCCCGCCTCGCCGGCTTCGCCGCTCCCATCGCCCTCACCAGAGCCGCTGCCCTGCCCCTTGCCGTTTCCTTCTCCCGTTCCCTTGCCTTCGCCGGTACCTTTACCGCTTCCATCGCCAGTTCCCTGACCGGCCCCGTCGCCAGCTCCTTGACCAGCGCCCTGCCCGGCTCCTTTACCCGCTCCCTGGCCGGCGCCTTTGCCTGCCCCTTGCCCCGCGCCTTCGCCTGTTCCCTTACCCGCTCCTTCGCCGCCACCTTCGCCAGCGCCCTTACCGGCGCCTTGGCCGCCACCCTCACCAGCGCCTTTACCCGCGCCCTCGCCGGCTCCCTTGCCCGCTCCTTGGCCAGCGCCTTCACCTGTCCCCTGCCCGGCTCCCTGACCTGCGCCTTTGCCAGCACCCTGACCGGCTCCTTGCCCAGTTCCCTGGCCAGCAGCTTGACCTGCCTGACCGGCACCGTCCCCGCCTTCGCCGGCGCCTTTGCCCGCTCCGGCTGCGCCGTCACCTGTTCCTTGACCGTTCGTCGCCCCGCCTTGCTGGCCAGCGCCCGTCGCCCCGCCCTGTCCGGCTTCGCCGCCTGCTCCCTGGGCGCCGTCGTTATTGATGGCTCCAGGCAGGTTGGTCGCAACTTGTGTCTGACCGGCGCCTGCTTGACCGGCG
>JAOQAA010000021.1 GCA_025963815.1 Capsulimonas sp. | reverse complement strand
GCCTTTGACGAAGTGCTCCGACACGGCAAACTCGATACTCGGACGCGGCTGATGGTCCAGATCGCCGCGATCATCGCCTCCCAGGCGCTGCGCGAGTACCGCATTATGGTCGGCGCGGCCCTTACGGTCGGGGTGACGCCGGTGGAAATCAAGGAAATCGTGTACCAGGCCGTGCCCTATGTGGGTATGGCTAAGGTCTACGACTTCCTCCACGCCACGAATGACATATTGACCGAGCGAGGCGTCGATCTGCCCCTGCCGCCTCAGTCCACGACCACAAACGATACCCGCATGGCGCAGGGCCTGGAGGTCCAGAAACAGATCGTCGGGAGCGATACTGTCGACAAGCTCTACGCCTCCGCGCCCGACGATCAGCAGCACATTCAGCGCTACTTGTCGGCCAACTGCTTCGGTGACCATCTTACTCGCAATGGGATCGATATACCGACGCGCGAGCTGCTCACCTTCAGCATGCTCGTGGCGCTCGGCGGGTGCGATCCTCAGGTCAAGGGCCATGTCGCCGCGAACCTTCGCGTGGGCAATGACCGCGCACGGCTGATCGAAGTTCTGACCCAGCTCTTGCCGTTCATCGGCTATCCACGAACGCTCAACGGACTGAGGGCAATCGACGAGGCTGCGCCCGTCTAAGCGTCACGAAGAAGTAAATTTTTTAAAGGGATCTTTATGAAAAATGTCATTGTTGTCATTGGAGCCGGTCTGATCGGTCAAGCGATCGCGCGGCGGGTTGGGGTAGGCAAGCATGTTTTGCTGGCCGATATGCGTCCAGACAACGCGAAGGCGGCGGCGGATGTTTTGGAGAACGCCGGCTACGAGACGAGTGTCGCGACGGTGGACGTGTCCTCGCGCGAGGCGGTGCGGGAGCTTGTCGCCGCGGCCGCGGCTCTGGGCGACGTCACCGGGTTGATCCATGCCGCCGGCGTCTCCCCGTCGCAGGCGACCCCGGCAACGATCCTCAAAGTCGATCTTTACGGCACGGCGCTCGTGCTCGAAGAGTTCGGCTATATCATTGCCCAAGGCGGGGCAGGCGTCGTGATCGCTTCGATGTCCGGGCATCGCCTCCCCCCATTGAGCGTCGAACAAAATAAAGCGCTGGCCACAACCCCGGTGGAAGAGCTGCTCAGTCTTCCCTTCCTTCAGCCCGACCAAGTCACGGATCCCCTTCATGCCTACCAGATCTCGAAACGCGGAAACTCACTGCGCGTGCTGGCCGAGGCGGTTCACTGGGGCAAGCGCGGCGCGCGAGTCAATACGATTAGCCCAGGCGTCATTATCACCCCGCTCGCCAAGGACGAACTCAACGGACCGCGCGGCGATGGGTACCGGCGCATGATCGAGGGGTCCGCCGCCGGACGCGCCGGGACTCCGGATGAGGTGGCGAATGTCGGAGCGCTTCTCATGGGACCGGACGGCGGGTTCATCACCGGCAGCGACATCTTGATGGACGGCGGAGTGACCGCCGCCTATTGGTACGGCGAACTCGCTCCGCAATAAACATACTGCATACCGATACGGAGAAACAGATGCAAATAAGAACACTTGGAAGCAGCAGCCTGGAAGTCTCAGCCCTTGGACTTGGCTGTATGAGAATGACATTTGGAGACAAGCCGATTGGCGACAAGCAGGAGATGATCTCTTTTCTTCACTCGGCGGTTGACCGGGGAATTACCTTCTTCGATACGGCGGAAGTTTATGGCCCGTTCACCAATGAAGAACTCTTGGGGGAAGCGCTTTCTCCGTTCCACGGACAAGTGGTGATCGCCACCAAATTCGGGTTCCAGCTCAATCCAGATGGAAGTCCTGGTTGGACAGGCCTGAACAGTCGTCCGGAGCGCATCAAGCAAGTTGCCGACGAATCGCTTGGGCGACTCAAGATTGACGCCATCGATCTATTTTATCAACATCGGCCCGACCCGGACGTGCCCATTGAGGACGTGGCCGGAGCGGTGAAGGACTTGATTCAGGAAGGCAAGGTCAAGCACTTTGGGCTGTCGGAATCCGGAGCGGACATCATCCGACGCGCCCATGCCGTCCAGCCGGTCACGGCAATCCAAAGCGAATACTCGCTTTGGTGGAGAGATCCCGAAAAGGAAGTGCTGCCGACCTGCGAAGAACTTGGCATCGGGTTTGTGCCGTACAGTCCGCTGGGGCGAGGATTCCTTACGGGAAAGATCGACGAAAACACGACCTTCGACAGCTCGGACATCCGCAGCCGTAACCCGCGCTTCACGCCACAGGTCAGATCGCGCTGGCCTGGCTGCTCGCCCAGAAGCCGTGGATCGTTCCCATCCCAGGCAGCCGAAAGCTTGAGCGCCTGGATGAGAATATCGGCGGGGCAGCCGTCGAACTCACGCCTGACGATCTGCGGAAGATCGAAGGCGCCATTTCAATGATCACGGTGCAAGGGGATCGGTATTGAAGCAGAGTGTTCGTTGCTGAGCGGCCATTCTGGAAAAACGAGACGCCCTGGAGGTGAACAAATGCAAAAACGGACACTCGGAAATAGCGGCCTGGAAGTATCGGTGCTGGGAATGGGCTGTATGGGACTGAGCTTTGGCCTGGGGCCGGCGGCGGACAAGGCGAAGGGTGTTGAAGTCATTCGCGCCGCCGTGGAGCGCGGCATTACGTTCTTCGATACGGCGGAGGCTTATGGTCCTTACACCAACGAAGAGCTGGTAGGCGAGGCCCTGGCTCCCCTTCGTGATCAGGTAGTCATCGCCAGCAAGTTCGGCTTTAAACTGGAAAACGGCGCCATCACGGGTGTCGACAGCCGACCGGAAACTATCAGAGCGGTGGCGGACGCTTCGCTGAAAAGATTAAGGACGGATGTCATTGACCTATTCTACCAGCACCGCGTCGATCCGAACGTACCGATCGAAGACGTCGTGGGAACGTTGAAAGAATTGATTCAGGAAGGCAAGGTGAGATATTACGGTCTTTCCGAGGCCGGCGCAAACACTATCCGTAAGGCGCACTCGGTTCATCCTGTTACCGCCGTTCAGAACCAGTACTCGATCTGGACACGAGAGCCTGAAGCGGAAGTACTCCCAGTGTGCGAGGAACTCGGCATCGGCTTTGTGCCATGGGGACCTCTTGGGACCGGGTTTCTGACCGGAGCGATCGACCCTAACACGAAATTCGACAGCACCACCGATCTCCGTGCGAACTTTCCCCACTTTACACCGGAAGCTCTGAAGGCCAACCAGCCGGTAGTGGAGATGCTGCGCGCGATCGCCAGGCAGAAGGACGCAACGCCGGTG
>JAOQAA010000649.1 GCA_025963815.1 Capsulimonas sp. | reverse complement strand
GTAGGACTTTTCGACGATCCGACGGAAGCGCAAAACGTCGTCCAAGAACTGGTGAGCAGCGGCTTCTCGCGCAGCGATATCGGTGTCATCGCCAACAATTCCGAGAATCGATACTCGACTGGTACGGTCGCGGGAAACGAAAGTTATCAAAGCGCGGGCGATGAAGCCGCGCATGGCGCTGGAAAGGGCGCCGGGACCGGCGCGGTGGTCGGGGGACTGGCCGGCTTGCTCGTCGGCCTCGGAGCATTCGCCATTCCCGGAATCGGTCCGATCGTGGCGGCAGGCCCGATCGCCGCAGCTTTGGCCGGCGCCGGCGTCGGCGCGGTAGCCGGCGGCCTGCTGGGCGCTCTAACCAACATCGGCGTTCCGGAAAACGAAGCCCATTACTACGCAGAAGGCGTCCGTCGCGGCGGTACGCTGGTGACAGTCAAGACGGACGACGCCTCCGCCGATCGCGCGGCGGATATCTTCCACCATCACAACGCCGTGGATATCGATCAGCGAGCGAACAACTACCGCACGGAAGGCTACACCGGATACAATCCGAACGCGCAGCCGCTGGATAGAAATGCGATTACTACCGAGCGGAGCCGCTGGACGAATACCCCAGCGTCCACGGACGCGATCTTGCAGCGCGACGCCATTCCATCCGTCACCGACCAAGCGGAAACGATTCGCAGCGCCCATCGACGCCAGAATGTCGATGCCGAAGAACTGAATGAAGGCGCGACACTGGATGAAGACGCCAACCTCACCCGCAGCCGCGATATCAATTCGACCACAAATCGATAATTTTGGGCGATGAATAGATCATCTTTAGAATCTCAACGGCGTCGTGGGCAAAGCCCACGACGCCGTTGAGATTCGCGCATTAACTCTCGTTTACGTCTTGATTGTCTCGGAAGATTCAAGCGCGGCGGCGTGTGTTACGCGGTTTTTGCCGGCTTTCTTCGAGGCGCAAAGCGCCCAATCGGCTTGTTCGATCATTGCTGGAATATCCATCGTCGCCGGCGTCAAGGTGGCGACCCCAACACTGATGGTCAATGGGCGGACGGGCCATATCGCATTTTCCGTTGCGGCGCGGATGCGGTCGGCGATCGTGCAAGCCCCCTCGCTGTTCGTGTGAGGGAGGATAATGATAAATTCCTCGCCGCCATAACGCGCCACCAGATCCACGCCGCGCGTGCTGCTCTGCATCACCTGAGCGGCCATCTTGAGCGCCTCGTCGCCGGCCGGATGGCCAAAGGCGTCGTTGTAAGCTTTGAGATCGTCGACATCGAGCAGCAGCAAAGACAGGGGCATGGCGTAACGCATCGCGCGGGCAAACTCCAGCTCCATTCGCTCCTCGAAGGCGCGCCGGTTCTTGAGGCCGGTCATTCCATCTAGCTTCGACAGTTCCTCCAGCTTTCGGTTGATCGCCTCCAGCCGGCTTTTGTGCGCTTCCATCTCCGCGCTGTAGCTGTTGATCTGCTCCATCTGTTCCTGAAGCTGTTTCTCATAACGCTTGCGTTCGGTGATGTCTCGGATGACGGCGCTGAAGAACGTCCCCTGCTCGGTGCTCCACGTCGCAAGCGAAAGCTCCAACGGTATGTCCGATCCATCTTTGCAGCGCCCGGACATCTCAACCGTCCGATTGAGCACCTTGGACTTGTCGCCCGGCGCAACTTTGCTGTAAAGCCCAGGCAAAATCATGTCGAGCGGACAGCCTAAAACTTCCCGCTCGCTGTAGCCGAATATTTTCCGCGCGCCCATATTCCAGGAGATGATGCAGTCGTCCTGGGTGACGGTAATAATGGCGTCGTTAGCGGACTGCGTGACAGAGCGGAAGCGCAGCTCGGATTCGTCTCGCGCCATCTCGGCGAGCCGCCGCTCGGTGACGTCGTGGACGATCGAATAGTGGTGAAGCCGCCCATCGATATGGACGGGGCCAGTATGCACTTCCACATCACGAACTTCTCCGGACGCCAGTCGGTGACGCAGGTTATGGTAAGGCCGCTGCTCGGCGGTCGCCAGCGCCGCCTCGGCCCCGACCCGCCCATCGTCGAACGCAAGGATGCCGGCCATTGTCCGGCCGCGAAGCTGCTCAAACGACCAGCCGTAAAAGGCGCAGGCCGCTGGATTAGCGTCCACGATTTCATCCGTCACGGCGTCGACGAGAAGCTTCACCGCGCCATGACGCCGGAACGTCTGCCGATAACGCTCTTCGCTTTGCCGCAGGGCTTCCTGCGCCTGCTTACGCTGCGTGATATCGACATTGGCGCAGATGCCGCCAATAACAGTTCCGTCCCCCTGGCGGATTGGAAAAGAGTTGGAAAGAACATGGCACAGGCTGCCGTCGGCGCGCAGGTCAGAGCGCTCCATACCTTCAAACGTCCGTCCCCGGAAAACTTCCGCGACCAAATCCTTCATCGCCTCAGCTTCTTCGGGCCGACAGATCGCATCCCAGACCTCTTTGAGCAGAGTCGCCTCGGCGCCCAGCCCGTACTGGGCTTCGAAGGCGCGGTTCCACTCGAAGATGCGGCCCTTGGAATCGTAGCAAAAGCAGGCGACCGGCAGTCCTTGAAACAACTCCAAAAAGCGCTGCGACGCATACTCGTAAAGCATGACGCCGTCCTGGATATCCTCGTTTCGGATCTCCAGTTCGTGCTTACCTGCTTCAAGTTCCTGTCGACGCGCTTCCAGCCCCAGCTTCTGCGTCGTGAGATCCCGTGTGCGAGTCTCCAGCGCCCTCGTCACCCGTTTGCGTTTCTCAACAATCGATCCCAGCTGCGCCACCGTACGCTTCAATTCCAGCAGCGTGACCGCCTGCCGCGCCAGACGCCGCAAAGCGCCGGCGTCACTTTCAGAAAACTCCCGGACATCGCGCCCCATGACCAGCAGCGCCCCAAGAGCAATTCCATCTTCGGTGACGAGCGACGCCGCAGCGCAGAAGCGCACGGCGTCCGGCCCGGCAACGAAGGGGTTTTCGGCAAAACGGGCGTCCACACGGGCGTCGGGGATCCACAGCACATCGGGCCGCATGATGGCGGCCTCGGAAAAGGAACAGGAGCGAACGGCTTCAGGCTCGGACAATGCGGAGCCAACCAGGGATTTGCGCCACTCGCGCGCATCGTCGACAAGCGTGATCGCGGCGACAGAGACGTGGAAAAACGCGGCGGCAGTCGCGGCAAGGTCGTCGAAGGCCTCTTCCGGGGGAGAGTCCATCTGCCGATAGCGCCGCAGCGCATTAAGTCTGGCGGATTCATTCGTCGGCATAAGCGTGTTCATGCATCAATATTCGCGCGGCCCATCTCAGCGGCGCAAAATGGATTCGAAATACTCGTAATTTCCAGCGCGGCGGACCGCGCAGGCTTCCCACTGTAATATCGGACCGAACCCGGTAAAACTATAGGCGCCTGGGATGAGTTTTTCGAGCTTACGCGAACACTGCTATTTGTCGAACGACTTCACATGGCCGTCGAGATACAGATAGTTATGCGCGCACGGCGTATCCATCTCTCCGATCACAAAATCCGCAGGCGACTCCGTGGCCGCGAGCGCCAGACTCACGGGTGGGTGGTACACGAATGTGCTGTCGGCAAGCGTAAACACACTGCTGCTCTTGATATACGGATAGATCCGATCCTGCACATTGGACGCTGGCGGCAACTGCTCATCATTGTCCTGAGTATATTGCAGCAGCCCCAGCCCGATCTGCTTGAGATTGAACTGCACGATCTCTCGCTCTTCCAAGCAATCGAGCTTCTCTCCCGCCTCCAATTTTTCCCGCGCGCTGGCGATCCGCTTGACGAAGTCGGTCACGAACAGGTCTCCGTGTGCGACAAATGCGACGGCCTGCCCGGTTGGCGACCACTGCGCATGCGGCGGATCGGGACCCGGCGTCACGCCGAGCGGAGTGGAGGCAAACTTTTTCTTCCCCGCACTTCGAAGCCAGATCGTGGACGCCTCCACCGTCTCTTTATTTTCGGAATCGGGCAGCTTTCGCGTGACAACCTCCAGCGACAAATCGGGAGATTTTGGATCAATCAAGCTTGACTCGTTGACGCCGATCCCCAGCATCTGATCGTAATGGAACGGCCATCCTTTCGGCCGTTCCGTCGGCTCTTCTGTTTCGCTGGCAAGGCTGTATTTGAACAGGACCTTCCTATCTGATTGGCGCCTCACCAGCAGAGATCCGTCGTCCAGCCAGCCCATCACCACCTGATCGGCAGGCAGATGGATCGTCTGCCGCCTGTCGTCCGCGGGGCTATAGACAATCGCCGATTGATGAAATGGAGCCGCGCCTTTCGAAGGTTCTTCGTTCATGACGTTGGCGGTAAACAGCATCCGCGCATGATCCGGCGACCAGGCAAGCATGGACGGCATGGCGCCGCCCGTCCCAATGCCTCCATGGACGATCTTAGGCTGCGACAGATCCCCCAGAGTATCGTAACACTCGTAAGCCACCTCGAGTCCCGTCGGACCGTCCGCAAGTCCTGAGCTCTGAATCAGATCACCCCCGCCTGCCGCCGAAATACGCTGCACGATCAAATATTGCCCGTCGCCGGACCAGCCCGCCATGGAGACCATGTCACGAGGATTTTGCCCATGAAGCCCCCACCCCTTGCTTTTGGCGACCGTAATCTCTGTCGGCTCGCTGCGCCATGGATCGACATACTTGACCGCCACCGACTTCTCGCCACCATCGAGCACGAGGCCCTCATAGGCGATCTTCTCTCCTGTGGGATTGTATTGGAACTCGATGATATGGCCGCGCAGCGTCATTTGGCGTGGCGCGGACGCTTCCAAGATACGCCCATCGCCCACGTAGATTCCGTGGCCTGCGCCCAGCGTACCGGGCATAATCTCCTCAAATGGG
>JAOQAA010000642.1 GCA_025963815.1 Capsulimonas sp. | reverse complement strand
TTGAGGGGGTACAAGTTGTGACGGAAGCACTTTCCCCTTTATTAGCTCCTCCCACCCCTCTGGGATAGGTTCTTCCAAAACTCTATCTAATTCTCGCAATTTATTATAATCAATATCATCAGCCATCTAACACCCCTCAGATAACCTTCAGGCATCAAGAACGCTTGAAGTCAACATTAACCACAACGCTGTAACAAGGTTTATTTTTCAGGCTTTGGTTTTGGCTGCGCAGGTTTGACAATATTTACGGGAGGAGCGCTTGGCGGGGGCGGCACAACCTTACCGCTATGCGGTGTGAATTCATTAATTTGATTTTTAGGTAAACTCATATCTTCTATTACAACCTCGCTGTATTGATTATTTCTTTCCGCCAGATGCTTGGGGAGCGACTGGAGGTGGAGGTACGATCTTACCTTTGATCGCATCAGATGGAGTCACCGCAGGTTTAATCTGCACTTGTTCTCCGCTATTGGATGATACAGGAATGGACTTATTAGGCATCAAGGTGTTCCTTTCTTATTTACTCTTGGCAAAGACTGCTTTTTGATCAGATGCTGCTGTGGCGAAGTGCGATGAGAACTGGAAGCGTTATTTATTGTTGACTGAAGTGAGGAAGCAGAAGCCGAACTCGAATTCACCATACTGGTTGGCGACTTTGAACGTGCTACGTTAAGCCCAACAAAAACTAAAAAAAGTGTTACCCCCGTATAAAAACTTAATCTGGCGATTACGTTAAACGAAGCAGTCGTCATGCTGACCCTTAATTTATTGGAGCCGCTCTTTCCTTTCCCTTTACCTTCTGGATCGGATTCGCCTTGCGCCTCTTTTTTAACCTCGCCAAACATCAGAGAATGGCAGTTAGCAATTGGCTCTCGATAATCATTTACGCTTCTTTGATACGATTCAATAGTGCACATAATTGCGCAACAAAATGCTATCCATGAGATAAACACCAACCATAAGAACGATATGCCCACAGTATCATAAAGCGGTTTAATTATAGCAATTGATGCAGCAATTGACGCACTAGATATGTTTATAATCGATTTATCAAGCTCGTTTTGACTTTCTGACTGCTCACGCACAAGATGTAAATAATACTGAATATAATGAGAATATCTTGGGTCTGTTGATGTTTCCACGCTGGCGGGTTCGACAGTTTCCACGCTGGCGGGTTCGACAGAGCTATTCCCTCGATAAGCTGGTATTCCCTTTTTTTGTTGTCTCATCGGACAATCACTCCATCGGCGCTCCAAGTACATACTAATTATACCACAATTTCCATAACCGAACAAGAGTTTGCCACCATATTTAGTATCAGTCTCTAAAGAAAATAACTATATATTGATATGAATATGAGTTCCTATTAACAACGTCCGCCACCGAACCTCGGAGTTTGCTTTAAGATCCTACATCACCCCTGGATCGTTAGTCTCCGATAGAAATTCTCAAGATTCTGATGGGCACGTCGAAGACATGTCGCCAATGTAGCCCCATCTAAGAATCGGCTCGAACTAAAGATAAAACGTTCACACGGGTACGGTTCACATTCTCGCCTCGGCGGGTCTCCACGTCGGAATTCTCCTCTGGTGGCTTCTCGCCGCCGCGCGGCGGCTCACCCTGCCCCGCCGCTGGTCGGCTCTGGGGATCATCGCCATACTCTGGCTATACGCCGTGATGGCCGGCGGGCGGCCTTCCGTCACACGCGCCGTGCTGCTGGCGACCGTCTACTTAGGCGCCCTGCTGTTCGAGCGTGAGCCGGACCTTCCCACATCCCTGGGATTCGCCGCGCTCGCCATCCTGCTGGAGAACCCGCAAACACTCTTCGACGCCGGATTTCAGATGTCGTTCTTCACCGTCGCCACCCTCGCCGCCGCCATGCCCCTCTGGTCGGATTACTGGCGCGGCCGATCCCAGCGATGGACTCGAATCGCTCCCGCCGGCCGACGCGCCGTCTTCTGGACGCTGGAGCTTGCGGGGCTTACCCTCTTCGCGCAGCTCGGCTCCGCGCCGATCGTCGCCAGCGCTTACAATGAGTTCTCCCTCAGCGGCGTCCTCGCCAATCTTCTCGTCGTGCCTGCGCTGTTTCTGATCATCCCACTTGGATTCTTGACCGCCGCGCTCGCCTGCGTTTCCTCCGCCGCAGGCGCATTCGGCGCGATGCTTCTTTTGCCGCTGCTGGATTATGTGATCGCGGTCGTGCGAGCCTGCGGGGAAGGTCCGTGGGCGTTCCGAGCGATCCAAACGCCGTCAGTACTTTCGATCGCGCTTTATTACGGCGGGATCGCCGCCGCAGCATACTTCTTAAGCCGCTCGAAAATTTCCATGGATCTCGCGGAAATCCCATAAAAAGGCTCGTTTGTCTCTTATAATAGAACACGCCCGTTTGCCGCTCTAGGAATCATGACTATGACCGCACGATCTCTTTCCATCTTCACTTTGCTGCTGACCGTAACGGCGGCGCACGGCGCTCCCAAACTGCGTATCCCCTATCCCAACATGGATGGCGGCATTTTAAAAGTTACTACGCGCGGAGGAGCGGGCGGCGCCAAGATGGCTCCCGAACTGCGCCTGCTCGCGCATCAGTTCGACGCAAGGCCAGCGGGTTCCGACACGTTCGTCTACTCCAAGGCGCAGCTCAAAAGCCGGTTTGGGATCGATGGGACCGAGCGTACGCCGCAGGTCAGTGTGGCTTTGACGGTGGCTTCCAGCGCGGGAGACGGCCCCCTGGAATCAGCCGGCGCGGTAATCTATAAGCGTTCCGCCTCCCATACAGTCTACGCCCACGTTCCCGTCGCCCGCCTCGCGGATCTGGCGGCGGAAAGCTCCGTGTACGCGATCCGTCTGGCCCGAAGCGCCGCGTATCCGCCCACGCCCCGCAACTCCAGTCCGCCGCGAATTCGACCATTCCAGAATACGCGAGGCGGCGAAACCACCCCGACGGATTTCGATCATCAGGGGCTGACCGGCAAAGGCGTGGTCGTCGGCGTCATCGACTCAGGGATCGACTGGCGGCACGCCGACTTCCGGCGCGCCGACGGCTCCACGCGCATCCTCGCCCTGTGGGATATGACGGATCAATCCTGGAAAACATCGAAGGGCAAGATCGGCTCGAAACCGCCACAGGTGGCAGGCAAGGAGATTTTGGGAACGCTTTACACGCGTGATCAGATCGACGCCGCGCTGCACAAGACAGGGACGGTGAAATCACTCGACAGCGAAGGCCACGGCACCGCCTGCGCCGGGACCGCCGCAGGCAGCGGCGCGGATTTCCCAGGAGTGGCGCCTGAAGCGGACCTGATCGTCGTCAAAGCCGGCAATAACGGCGCCAATCCGTTTTACTTCCTGGGAACGCAATTTGTCGTCGATCAGGCAAAGCTGCTGGGCGAGCCATGCGTCATCAGCCAGAGCTTCGGCTCCAATGACACGGCCCACGACGGCGGCAGTCTGGAAGAGGAAGCGATGAACGAGATCGCGGCGCCGGGCAATCCTGGGGTCTGCATCTGCGTGGCGGCTGGCAACGATGGACAAAACAGCTCCCACGCCAGCGGTCGGTTCGGCGCGCAAACCCCTGGCCAGGCCGACATCGAAAGCCGCCCCATCCAGCTGTTTGTCCAGCAGCCGACCCTGGTGGACGCTTATTTCAAAGACGCTGATGAGTGGGGATTCGCGGTGGTGGGGCTGGACAAATTTTTGATCGGCAAAAACGGCGAGCCTGCGGTATTTTATGTCGCACGCAACGGCAAGGGCATCAAGGGGATCATCAGCACGCCGACGAAAATCCCCAAATCGTTCGCGGCGTTTTTCCAGACCGTCCAAACCGATCAGGTTTCCGATGGAAAGGAAGACCGGGTATCGATCCCCTTGCAGACAGGCCGCTACCTGGTCTACGCCTTCGGCGCGGGCGCCAAGGTGACGGACGGTGCATTCCATCTTTACCTGCCGTTCTCCGGCAACGCCTCCTTCGGCGACGGCGCGGACAAACACGCCATGGTCGCGTCGCCTGGCACGGCCTCCAATGTGATCACGGTCGGTTCGTATAACATCCGCAAGTCCTGGCGCGGGGCCTCCGGCAAGACCACGACATACAATCTGCCGGTCGGCGATATCTCCGACTACTCCAGCCCCGGCTTCCGCCGCGACGGGATCGTCAAACCGGAGATCGCCGCGCCGGGCGCATACACGATCTCGCCGCTCGCCCAGGGCTCAAGTATGGGTTTGAACGAATTGGGAAAACCCGACCTGGCCTCCCTCACGCCAGACAAAAAACACATCGCGTGGTCCGGCACCAGCGCCGCCTGCCCCTACACGGCCGGCGTCATTGCCCTGATGCTGCAAAAGAACCCGGCGCTCGACGAAGCCCAGATCCGTAAAATCCTCACCAGCACTGCCCACAGCGACGACTTCACCGGCGCCGTTCCCAACTCCGAATGGGGCTACGGCAAACTCGACCCCGCCGCCGCCATCCACGCCACGTCTGAGAGCGATCACACAAAATCCGAACCGATGCAGCCATGAAGCGTTCCCATCAAAAATTGTGGATACGGTGCAGCCTGGCGCTCACGCTGCTGGCCTCTGGAATGGGTCATGTGTACGCACAGGGCCCCGGACCTGACACGCTCACGCCACAGCAATGGGAAGACGGCGGACTGGCCGCCATTACCTTCAATGACTACGCCACCGCGATCGGAAGCTTCGAACAAGCCGTCATCGGCGATCCACGCACGGGCAGATATGTCGCCGATTTGAGCGACGCTTACTCTCACGAAGGTAGGTTTGAGGACGCCAAAAAGCTTCTGATCGACAGGATCCCTCGATTCGCCCTGGAGGACCGAAAGGTGCTCCGGGTTTGTTTGGCGATCGTTGAAGACAAGTGGCAGGAAAAGCTGTGGAAAGGCGGAGATATCGCAGGAGCAATCGACCATCTGAAAGCGGCTTATCGGATTGACAAGGATCTTCGGCTAGATCGGGCCGCCCTCGACCAGCTGCGGATGGGGGACGCCTTTCACCTGCTCAACCGTTTTCCGGACGCGCTGGCGGCGAATATGGAAGCGCTGCGTCTTGCGCGCCACTCCCGGGATTCTCAGCTTCAGACTCTCGCTCTTATCTCCCGCAGCGTTATCCTGCGCTACACCGGCCGCCCTCAGGAAGCCCTCACTTACTCCTCATTAGCGCTAACTTCCTCTCGACAATATCATCAAGCGGACCTTGAGTACTCCGTGATGACCGAAATTCAAGAAGCGTACGCCGATGCTGGAGATTACGAGCAATCAAAGACCGTCAACAAGGCGCTGGCTGCGATCGAGCATCGCAAGAACGCCCCTCGCCTAGAAATCGCCTGCCTCTGCCAGATCGGCTACTGCGCTCGACTTCAAAATCAATTCGCAGAATCCATTCAGGCATACACGGACGCTTTGGCGATTGCTGAAGCTCATGGAGAGCCGATCGACAAAGCGCAGGCGCTGTGCTGCCTCGGCGACAACTACCGCATGATGGCAGATTTCGCCCAGGCAAGAGAATACTATTCGCGCGCGATCCCTATCTACGAAGCGGCGGGAGACACCAGCAGAGCGCTGGGCTGCCGGATCAATATGCACTGCGGAGTTCGGGACCGACTGGAAGCCTTACAAGCCGTCACGGCGCTGGAGCCGTTGCTGGCGGAGGCCCAGAAGAATGGCGACAAGCATTCCCAGCTGAAGGCTTGGTATGCGCTGGGTTATGGTTACGAATACTTAGATCCACTCAAACAAAAACGATGTTTCGAGGAAAAGCTGCGCATTGAGAAGGAACTGGGAGATAGTGAAGCTTTCTTCTCTCTGCTCGCGCTTGGGTACGCCAGTATCAAGCTGGGTGAGTTCCATTCCGCACAAGGAAACTTTGATGAAGCGATCGCAATGGCCCGCCAATACCAATCCCCTGAGAAAGAAGCGCTTGCCGCCACCTTCTCAGGAATGCTTTGTATCCAAATGCATCGCAATCAGGAAGGTGTCGATCTCATCAAACACGCGCTAACGCTTTATCACAGCAAAAACACGAAGCACTTTGAGGCGTTTTCGCTAGGGCGACTGATGTACGGCTACTCCGCGATGGGTAAAGAAAATCTGGCGATCTTTTACGGCAAGCAAACGCTGCATGTCCTGGAGACAATTCGTGCGGACGCCGCCGGAGCGGGACCGACTGCTGAGGAAGCGCTGCTTCGGCGGGATGAGGATACTTATCGCAAATTGTTCGAGGTGCTTGTACAGAAGGGACGCCTGCCGGAGGCGCAGCAAATCTTTCGCTTGATCAAGCGCAAAGAATACCGCGACTTCGCCCTTCGCGGCGGATCCGACTCAGGATCGCCCGCCGAACCGGTCGCGTTTAACTCCACGGAAGCAGCGTGGAGAGATCGATACGCCAAAATCTCGGATCAGGTTACGGCGATTGGGAAGAAGCGTGAGGAACTGCTGACGCGTAAGACGCGGGCGCAGATTGACCCGACGGCGTTTACCGACACGGACAAAAAGACGCTGGCGGAGGTGGACCGCGATCTGGTGGTCGCCAATACGGCGTTCCAAAAGTCGCTGACGAAGATGGCCGTGGAGTTTGCGAAGCCTGGCGCGTCGCTGCGTCTGGCGTCCGTCGGCGAAACGTCGGGGCTTTCGGACACCCTGCGCAATCTCGGCCCTGGAACGGTCGCGCTGTATACAATCGTCGAGGCGGACAAATACCGGGTCATCGTCATCACTTCACAGACGCAGAAAGCGGAGGAGTACCCCATCTCTTCCACCGCGCTCAACAAAAAGATCATGGCGCTGCGCGAAGCGCTCCAGGATCCCAGCCTCGATCCGCGCCCGCTTGCCCTGGAGCTTTACAAAATTCTGATCGGGCCGATTGAAAAAGATCTGGCGGGCGCGCAGGCGAAGACGCTGATGTGGTCGCTCGACGGCGCCCTGCGTTATCTTCCCATCGCGGCGCTCTACGACGGCAGGCAATATCTGGCGGAGCGATATCGCAATGAAGTGTTTACGCTGGCGAGCCAGAGCCGTCTGGAAGACACGCCGGCAGCGCACTGGTCCGCACTCGGACTCGGCGTCTCCCAAGCGCAGCCCGGCTTTGAAGCGCTGCCGTCCGTTCCGGAAGAACTGCACGGAATCATTCAGGGCGATCCCGCAAACGCGAACGCCGTACTTCCCGGCGCCGTGCTGCTGGACGCCGCGTTCACCCGCGATTCGATGATCGCCGCCTTAGAAGATCGAAAATACCCGGTCGTCCATATCGCCAGCCACTTTTCGTTCCGCCCAGGCAGCGACGCCGATTCGTTTCTTCTGCTCGGCGACGGAACCCATCTCACGCTGGCCGATCTCAAGACCCTGCCTCAGGTATTTCAGGGCATCGACCTGCTGACGCTTTCGGCCTGCGACACCGCGATGAGCGCGGGCGGCGACGGGTCCGGTGGCCGCGAGATCGAAGGCTGCGCGGTCATCGCGCAGCGCCAGGGCGCCCGGTCCATCCTCGCCAGCCTCTGGCCGGTCGCCGACGAAAGCACGCAGATACTCATGCACGCCTTTTACCAATGGCGCGAAAGCCACCCCGGCTCATCCAAAGCCGAAGCGCTCCAGGCCGCGCAGCTTTCTCTCCTTCATGGAGAGAAAGCGGCATCCGCCGGCGCGCCGCGCGGCGCCGCGCGGCGCCGCGAAAACTACTTCTAAGGCCGGACCCGCTACACCGGAAATCCCGGATTACACGCCCGATCCCAAAGCGCCATTCGCCCACCCATACTTCTGGGCTCCGTTCATTTTGATTGGGAATTGGAAGTGACGCCCGCGAGGTTTAGTGCGCGAATGCAATCGCGGCGGCCCCTGCCCACGGCAGCACGGTCAGCAAAACGATGACGAGCGCGGCAAATGGCCGAAACTCACGCATCGAATATCCAAAAACCCAGGCGATTACGATGCCGAAAACCGCCGCCAGGGAAAACTTGCTCAGCAGCGACCCAAAATCGATCCCTGCACCTGATTGCCCCGCGACTGCGAAGATGAGCAGGCTCCAACAGATAGAGCCTATTCCGAGTTCACCAATTTGGCGAAGTAAGAATTCCTGATGAGCGTCTTTTTGAACGATCGCTTTCTCTTTTTGGTGGACCTTATCCAAAGTCTGTTTCAATTCTGCAATCGCGGGATCGTTGGAAAATCCTAAATGCTCGAAGCAGGCGTCAGCGTCCTCGATCAAGTCCGCGGATCCTGACGGCACATAACCGAGTTTCGTCGCAAGCTCAAGCGCCAAGCGGAAATAAGGCTCGGCGCCCAGCCAATCTTCGTTCTTTGCATACGCCTTCGCAATCAAATGAGCCACATTCAAATCCAGCCGGTCCGACGGAGAGTGGATCTTGAGACGCTGATACTCCGCATACGCTTTCTGACCTTCTTCCAATCCGTGAAGATCCAAGATAGCGCAAAGACGGCAGGTCAGCAGCGTGACCGCCATTCGCTCGTCGGTGTCGATCGGATACTGCGCTCGCAATTCATCGATGATCTCCAGCGCCTCCGCAGGCCGCTTCAGCAGCAGCAGCCATCGGAAGCGGTCCCATCGAAGCTGAACCCAGTGATCGTCGCCTTTCGAGCCTTCGTAAAGCGCATCCGCTTCATCCAGCGCGTCGCCGGCTTCGCCGCCGTCTTCCGCGTAGATCTCGACGCTCGCACGCAGCAGGGCATATTCCAAACGATATTTGGGTGTGCTTCGGCCAGCGGCGTCCATCAGAGGCATTAACGATCGCGCACTCTCGATGTCG
>JAOQAA010000597.1 GCA_025963815.1 Capsulimonas sp. | reverse complement strand
GGTTATCACATCACTTCCACACCCTACCCCGAACAGCGAGCACGCGATCTGATGGACGAGCTTGCCGTGGGCGCGGAGCGCTTGACACAGGCCGCCCGCACCCTCTCCGTTGGCCAACAGCAGCGGGTCTGCCTGATCCGCGCCCTGCTCATGGATCCAATAGTTCTGTGCCTGGACGAGCCGACCAGCGCGCTCGATCCGGACGCCGTTGGACTGGTCGAGCGCCTCATCCGCCGTCTGGCCCTTGAGAACGGTCTGGCCGCCCTGGTCGTCACGCACGATCCCAGACTGGCGGCCGAATGGTGTACGCGCCAGTTTGTGATGCCCCGCGCGCATGGAACGCGGGAGGAAGCGGCATGACGGATACCGTCCAGCACCTCAGCCTGCTGCAAATCCTCATCGCGACGAGTTTGGTGGTCTTCAGCGCTATCGTCAGCGTCTTTTTCGGTCTGAAGCTGGAAAAGCAGCTCGGGATCGCCGCCCTGCGTACGATCGGTCAGCTGTTCCTCGTCGGCTATATCCTCAAGTACGTCTTCACCGTCCACCACCCCGCCCTGGTCCTATTGCTTATCGTGATCATGGTCGCCTTCGCCGCACACGCCTCGGTCAGCCGCGCCAAACGCCGCTACGCGCGCGTCCAGCTCGACGCCTTTCTCACCCTCACCGCCAGCAGCATCGTGACGGGATTTATCGTGACGGGCGTCATCATCCAGATCCACCCCTGGTACCGCGCCCAATACGTCATTCCACTCATCGGCATGATCCTCGGCAACAGCCTCACGGGGATCTCCATCGCCCTCGACCAACTGCTCGGCGACCTCTCAGACCGCCGCGACACCATCGAGATGGAGCTGGCGCACGGCGCCTCCGCCTGGGAAGCCGCGCGGGGCCCGCTCGCTGACGCCGTACGCCGAGGCATGATTCCCACCATCAACAGCATGGTCGTCGTCGGTATCGTCTCCCTGCCCGGCATGATGACCGGCCAGATCCTCGCCGGCTCCGACCCACTCGAAGCCGTCAAATACCAGATCGTCGTCATGTTCATGCTCGCCGCCGCCACCGCGCTCGGCTGCATGATGATCACGCTGCTGGCGTATCGGAGATTGTTCAACGCGGCACAGCAGTTGGAAGAGGGGAAGATTTTGCGATCTTGATTTTCGAGACGCACTCGGTCCCCCAGCTGAAGCAGTGGTCTAGTCAGGGGTAAGGCGGCTGAAGCCGACTGCCGGATTTCGGATGGTAGCGAACGCCCATCTTCTCCGATCCTAATCTGACAGCCTGCTTTAGCTTGCTTACCCCTGACTAGACCACTGCTTCAGCTGGGGGGCTCGAAATGAGCTAACGCAGCAAATTCGTCTTCGCCAAATCCAAGATCTCATCTCCCCGTCCGCTCATGATCGCCTTCGCCATATAAACGCTGAACCCCTTGACTTGCTCTGCCTGAATCGATGGCGGCATGGAGAGTTCCTGGCGGTTGACCACCACGTCCACCAGCGCGGGGCCGTCGTGGGCGAGGGCTTCGGTGAGGGCGCTTTGGACTTGTTCCGGGGATTCGACGCGGAAGCCGCGGATGCCGATGGCTTCGGCCATTTTGGCGAAGTCGGGGTTATCGAGGTCCGTGCCGAAGTCGAGGATGCCGGCGGCTTTCATTTCGAGTTCGACAAAGGCGAGGGAACCGTTGTTGAAGACGACGATCTTGATGGGCAGCTTGAGCTGGCGCAGGGTCAATAAGTCTCCCATCAGCATGGCGAGGCCGCCGTCGCCGGAGAGGGTGATGATCTGACGGCCCGGCGCGGCGTACTGCGCGCCGATGGCCTGCGGCAGCGCCCCGGCCATGGAGCCGTGGACGAATGAGCCGATCAGGCGGCGCTGGCCGTTCATTTTGAGATAACGCGCCGCCCAGACCGTCGGCGTGCCGACATCGACGGTGAAAACGGCGTCGGGCGCGGCGGCTTCGTCGATGGCTTTGGCGAGGAACTGTGGGTGGATGGGCTTGTGACCCGGTTCACCCGTGGCGAGGTCGTCCAGGCCCTGGCGCGCCTTTTTGTAATCGGCCAAAGCGCCGTCGAGATGGGCGCGGTCGGTCTTGTCGTCCAGCAGGGGCGTCAGGGCGCGGAGGGTGTCGCCAACATCGCCGACCAGACCGAGATCGACTTTGCGGCGGCGTCCGATCTGCTCGCCGCGAATGTCCACTTGAATGACTTTGGCTTTCGTGGGATAGAACTGGGTGTAAGGGAAGTCCGTGCCGAGCATTAAAAGCACATCGCTGTCCATCATGGCGTGGTAGCCTGAGGAGAAGCCGAGCAGGCCGGTCATGCCGACATCGTACGGGTTGTCGTACTCGATATGCTCTTTGCCGCGCAGGGCGTGGACTATGGGAGATTTGAGCTGGGCGGCAGCTTCCAGCAGCTCGGCGTGCGCGCCGGCGCAGCCGATACCGCCCAGGATCGTCACCTTCTTGGCGGCGTTGAGAAGATCGGCCGCTTTTTGCAGCACGGCGTCTGGCGGACGCACGATCGACGGCTCGGTTTCCCAGGCGAACGGATGCGATTCCGTCGAGCACTCTTTCATCGCGACATCGCCGGGAATGACCACGACCGAGACGCCGCGCTGGGCGAGCGCGGTGCGCATGGCGATCTCCAATACGCGCGGCATCTGTTCGGGAGTGGAGACGGTTTCGCAGAAGTGGCTGCACTCCCGGAAGAGATGCTCCGGGCGGGTCTCCTGGAAGTAACCCGAGCCGATCTCCGCGCTGGGAATCTGCGCCGCAATCGCAAGCACCGGAACGCGGCTGCGGTGGCAGTCGTACAGGCCGTTGATCAGGTGCAGATTACCAGGGCCGCAGCTGCCCGCGCAGACGGCGAGGCTGCCCGTCAGGTGCGCTTCGGCTCCAGCCGCGAACGCCGCCGTTTCCTCGTGACGCACATGGATCCATTCGATCTCTGGATGCGTGCGAATGCTGTCCGTGATGGCGTTGAGCGAATCGCCCACCAGTCCGTAAACCCGCTTCACTCCGGCGGCGATCAGGGTTTCGACAAATACTTCGGCGACGTGTTTCGACATTGGGGGAGCCTCTTTCCAAATCTCTGGCTCCACATATCTACCCAGAAACGCGATCCCCGAAATGCAAGAGGAATTAGAGGCCGCCGCTTGGAATAATGCAGCGCCAAGCACGACACGTTCACAACTACCCGCTCCGAAGGAGAACGTCACGATGGAACAAAACGAAGCATTGATACGGCGCTGGTTTGAGGAGCTCTGGAACCAGAAGCGAGTGGAGACGATCGACGAGCTCTTTGATCTGGACGGCGTGTCTTACGGCATGCTGGAGGATGGTGTGGCGACACACGGCGCCGAACACTGGAAACAGGTCCACGCCTCATTCTGCGCCGCAATCCCCGACCTGCACATTGAAGTCTGTCAGGTCCTCGCCAGCGGCGATCATGTCGCCGTCCGGTTTACGGCGACTGGGACGAACTCCGGTCCGTTTCAAGGCATTCCCGCATCAAACAATTCCATCAAGATCGAAGGCATGTGTACTGGCCTGATTCGCGACGGCAGGATCGTCGAAGGCCGAAACGTCATTGACATGTTCGGTCTTCTGCAGCAGATCGGCGCCGTTCCGAAAATCGCGGACATTGCGGCGTCGAAACGCCTGGAAGCGACGTCCGTCGAATAACTAAAGCACTACTCCGGGCCATATTGGTCGATGAACTCCGGAAACCGGTCGCCTTCCAGCTGCGTCTCGCCGTTCACTTTTTCCAGTCGCACCGGTGAGACGCCGGAGAGGCGCGCGATGTGGTCGGCGAGGATGGCGGAGTGGGTCGTCACCCAAAGCTGCGTGTCGCGCGAAGCGCGGACGATGAGATGGGCGAGCGGCTCCAGTAAGTCAGGATGCAGGCTCGTTTCGGGTTCGTTCAGCGCCAGCACGCCCGGAGGCTTTGGGGTCAGCAGCGCGGCGAGAAGACAGAGATAGCGGATCGTGCCATCGCTCAGTTCGCGGGCGTCGAACGGACGGGCAAGGCCGGGCATTTGCAGCGTCAGACTGAAACGTCCGCGATTCATGTCGACCAGCAGACAGCTTCCCGGAAACGCCTGCTCCAACGCCCGCTGGAGATCATGGCCGTCCGCCAGAGCCATGATGGTACAGAGCGCCGCCGCCAAATCCGAGCCATCACGCGAGAGGACCGGCGTGAAGACGCCGATTTGTGGATGACGGAGCGGCGCGTCGGCATCCGTCCGGAAGCCGTGATAGAAACGCCAGCTGAGCATCTCCTGATGCAGCGCGGAAAGCTGGTGGAAACGGTGCGGCTCGCGCAGCTGCGCGAGAACGGACTCGGAGGCG
>JAOQAA010000584.1 GCA_025963815.1 Capsulimonas sp. | reverse complement strand
TAAGCAATTGCAATTTTACGCCCATCAGATGATAGTACTGCGCAATCTACTCCGTCGTTTTTCCGGGAAATCTTTTCAATCTCGCGGCCGGTCTGTGTATTCCATACAGTTGTGCAGCCGTCGAGGCTGCCTGAGATCAATTTATTTGAGTGAGAGGCAAATGAAATACATGTGATTCTACTCTTATGATTTGTAAATTCTCTAATTCGACGTCCTGTCTTCGTATTAAAAAGATAAATTTGACCGTTTGCATCACCTGAAGCTGCATAGCGACCATCCTTGGAGAATGCAGCGGATGTAGGCAAATAATTGATTTTATAAGAGAATTTATTCTCACTGTTATTGGCGTTCCAAAGAAATACATTACCTTGGGAATCAATGGAAACTAAATTGCGCTGACTGAGGAATCCTACGGCTAAAACACCTCCATGACTACCTTGGTAAACTTGATTTTCTGAGTGCACTAAACGCCAAAGATATCGCCACTCAAATCGTTTCTTCGTTGTGTCGTCGCACTCAGACAGAAGCTGCATTGCTCTGGGAGTGTTCGAATCTTCGATAGCGCGCTGGGCAATTGACAAGTTACCAATGGCAAGTCGCTTGTCTGTGATAACACGTTCTTGGTGCAACATGCCGTTAGTGGCTTCTAGGCTTTTGTTTATGAGGTAAATTTTGTAAATCACCAGTATGGTTGCTAATAAACTAGAAAATAATATCGCCGTACGCCATGCTCCTCTTCGGAACGCGGCTTTTTCTCTTCTCAGAGCGGCGTCCGGCATATTCTCATCGACCCACCGCCGGTCGAAGACTTGCGCATAAATCTTGTTTCGTACGTGTATTCGGCCGCGATCGGCGCGAACGACGCCGGCGAGGCGGAGCTGGGCGAGCACGGGGTCTGAGGGATCATGAGGGACTCGTTTGCCGCCCAGGACTTTTCGGTAGAGGCCGATCACGGCGGCGGGATCTTCGGAGCCATTGCGCAGTGTGTTATGTGCGAAGATCAGGTTGTCTTCCGAACGGCGCACGCCGCTGGAAAGAAACATTTCGTGGCAAATCCGATCGACATCGCCTGGGGAGCATTCGGGGCATTGTGAAAGGGCCAGGCAGAGCTTTTGGGTCAGATAGGGGTGACCGTTTGTCCAGACAAAGATGCGTTCCAGCTTGCGGTTAGCTAATTTGGGATCGGTGTCTAGCTCCGAGGCAAGCGCCTGCGATTCGTCCAGCGTAAAATCCGTAAGTTCAATCTGCCGCCCGATGTTGAATGGGGTTGTATTGACGTCGCGGATCAGGTCAGCGGGAGTGGCGACGCCAAGCAGGCAGAATGTGAGCCGGCGCATTCGTTCGTTGTTCGCCCGGGCGTTGTAGCACTGGCGAATTGCGGCGAAGAACTCATCGGTCGAAAAGTTCTTCAGACCGCGCACGAAGTCGATTTCGTCGATAAAAATGGCCAGCGTCGCGTCGCTTTTCGCCAGCGCGATGTTGTCTAGCGCATGAATAAATCGGTACAGCGGCCCGTGGTTCTGGTTTTCTTTCCAGTAGCGCTCCATGTCCTCCGAAATTGCGAGCTGGGTTCCAATCTCGGCGAGAAGACCGAAGTACCACTGTTCGACCGTGAGATTTGCGCCGATGGACGTCAGGTCGAGCAAAATCGGGGTAATTCCGTACTCCTGGAGCTGGATTGCCGTACGGTGCATCAGGCTCGATTTGCCCATTTGGCGCGACGTCAGCACATAGGAGTAATGACCGTCTTTGATGGACTCGAAAAGTTCGTCGTCCGCCGGGCGCACGACATAGGAACGGGCCCCCGGCATGAGGTTGCCGCCGGCGACATAGAATTCCGTTTCGCGATTGACGAAGCTGTTCTTCACGGCGCCGCCCTCCAAAGTTTCCGCCACCAGAGTGCGGTTTTTGGGGGCTGCGTGGCCTTACCTGGAAGAATATGACCTCTCAGATAGTCGGCGTAGATCCGGCAGCGCATCTCCGCATTGCGGCAGTCGTCGCCCACCAGTACGCCCGCGCTCCGCAGGTGCAGAAAGGCGTCGGCGCTGCGGCATGGTTTGCCGCTGAGGAGATCCTGGATCGCGCCCAGCTGGTCTGGGTTATGCGACAGCATTCGAAGCCTGCGCAGGTGCGCGCCGAATGGACCGTTGTCCCGGCTGGCCTGCTCTGCAAATGCATCAATACCCTTTCCCTCTTGTGACATCCAGGAGAGGCCACGGCAGACCAGATGGGGATGCCCGCCCACAAGTCCATAGAAGTGCTGACGTTCCTCGTCGCTCTTCAGTGGGCAATGCAGGCGATTGTTGAGTTCGGCGACTTGTTCGAGCCTGAAATCCTCCAGCTCTACCTTCACGCCCACGTTGAACGGCGACTGATAGATGTCTTCGATCAGCAGATGTGTTTCTGTGGCGTAAGAGAGTACGAGGGTGAGGTTCGCTAGTTCCGAGTGGACTGGGCGGCGGTTGTGCCAGGAGCGCATTAAACTGAAGACATCGGTGTAGAAGTCGAAGTCGAAGAGACGGTCCACTTCGTCCATAAACCAGATCACCGGTGAGCCGAGGACATGCTTGAATAGGAAGTTTTCGAAGTTCTTATTGGGGCCGTCACGGTCGTCGTACATATCGTCCATCGTGACGTCCAGGCCAAGCTCCCGCGCGAAGATCCGGGACAGCGCGGAAAACAGGTCTCGTTGGGTCCGCAACCCGTCGCGTCCAATGCTCTGTAGATCCACGTAAACTAACTTCGCTCCGCTTTGCCGAGCGCGATCAACGCCGCGCACGAGTAACGATGTCTTGCCGATCTGCCGTGGTCCCTTCACCAGCACGATCATCGGGCGGACATCAAGGGCTGCGTGGAACGCCTGATCGGATCGCCGCTCCAAATAAAGCGGCGATCCGAGCGGCAGTACTCCGCCGTCTTCGGTGATAGAGACCAACGTGGGAGGCGCGGCGACGACCATGGAGGAATCGACCAGCTGAAACGCCTCGGCAATCGTCATCGCCCCAACGATCACCACGCTCTGCAGATGACCATAGAACCCGACTTGGCTTGCCTGTTCGGTGGATACCACCAGAGTCTTGATGTTCTCTCTGGCGCATCCGCGAGCTTTCTCATAAGCGCCACCCACAGCGTGGCAAAAGTTGTCGGTGGCGGTCTCGTCCGCGCCAGCCAGCGCGAATGAAACCGCGAGGTTCTGGTCGATTGTCCGCCTTTGCGCCATCGCGTAGAAGGCCATCGCCAACGCCCCGCCGGCCGAACCTCCGCGCAGGACCAATTTTTGCAGAAAGACTTCGTGTTCGGGTTTGCGAGCGATGAGACGAACGCTCACGGATGGCGGAGGCGTGGGCGCAATATGACGCAGGACCATTTCTGCCGCTTGGGCGAAGATACCGCCGAACCGAGGATCAAAGCAGCGTATCGCCATTTGGGCGGGATCTGGAAAGATCTGTCCATCGCCGAATGGCGAGAATTCCAGCTTGAGATTCGCTACCAGGACATTGATGCTCTCGCCGCCTACGACCATTTGCTCTGAGAGCACAAGAGGAAATGCGATCGTGATGGGTGGATGTGGCGCAATATTACCGTCCGCAAAACGACCGCGACCGCGCGTTCCAAAGTCTGAAGCGATGAATGCCTGCGCGGTGCTTCCTGCAAGCATCTCTACGGTGGCGCGCCAAAATGCAGGCGGGAAAGTCGCGAAAGGAGCGATCCCTCGTTCCGCCAGCGTCGACGCGAGGTTTTTACGGGCCGCATCGTCACGAAAAGAGTTGTCCTTACGCAGATCTATGGCTGTGTTGATAAGCAGAGTTAACCAAGCGCGCCGCCAAAGAAAGGTTTCCGCGTCGCCAGCTTCGCGGATCGCCTCGCCCCCTGTTCCCGTCAGCCATTCACGCCACGCCTTCAGGGTATCATCCGTCCCCTCCGCCACGGCGTCGCAGCACGCAGCCGTGAAGTGGGGCAGGACGCGGTCGATCCAGTCTAGGCCGGCGGCAAATGAGTGTGGCCGCGCGAATAGATCCATCGTCGTACGGAAGAGCTGATCGAGTGTTGGCTGTTTCAAGAAAGTAGTCTCGCGGTGATCTTGTCTGTGGTGATTGCGAGATCGGTTCCCAGCAGGATAAAACGATCCACCGGCACCTTACGTCGCAGCAGCGGGTCATCTGAGTCCTGTCCGAACAGAACGACTTCCACCCAGCGGTTCTGGTAGGATCCACTCGCCCCTGGAGCAGATGTGATGCGCACGTGGTATTCGTTTCCGCGCCGCTGGATCACGCCGGATAGCTCCGCCACTATTCCCTCACTATCCGTGATCGGAAATGACGCCATGGGCGCGTCATCATCCGCAGCGAGCGCGCCGCGCCGAGGGTGAAGAAGGGAAATGGCTGCCCATGCAGCAGCGGCCCACCAGGGCTGTTCGCCTGGATCACGCGCTGCATGGGATCGTTCGATGCGCGCCTCACGCCGCTCGATCTCCCACGGATCGTCCCACACCGCGGACTGTCCCATGAGACGTTCGATTTCGGCCGAGCATTCGGGACAGCTATGCGCATGCTTCCAGAGCTTTACCGCCTCCGTCGCATCGATGACGCCAGCGCTCAGTTCGATCAGCTCACTGTCCGTCATATGAGGATCTTCACTGAGCGTCTGCCGCAGTAAATTGCTCAGCCGCAGCCCCGAATCCGAACCATCGTTTTTCCCGGCATCCGGTCGTTCCATCAACTCATCCACTCCTTTACGCACAAATATTCCTGCACTTTGACGGCGGCGCGGTAAGCCCATACTTTTACGGCGCCGACTTCGGCGCCGAGTTCCGATGCAATTTCCTCGTTTGACTTCTCGTCAAAATGTTTCAGGATGAAGGCTCTTTTGTGGCGGTGCGGCATTGGGCTATTCTGAATGAAGCATAGTACTTCGCGCACGAGCCACGCACGTTCCGCTATCGTATGCGGTGAGGCGTCGTGCGATACTGGTTCGAATCCGCCTTTCTCTCTCGGATCGCTGGAAAGCGAGACAAATGTTTGGCTGCGTACACGGATCTCTTCGCCTCGCCGGATACAATCTCGCTTAAAGCAAACGTGAAGCGCATACGTTGCGAAGTCCGGCCCCCCAGGTCGGTAGGAACGGCGGCTTTTTTCGACCACGTCCGCGTAAAACGCCACCCAGGCTTCCTCGATATCTTGGCTTTGCACACCCCAGCCTAAGTAGCGCGTGGCGGCAAACCATACCAGACGCTCTTGATCTCGCTCCAGCCACCACCGCCAGGCGCGCGCCACTTCCTGCTCGCTCCATTGGAGCCCCGCTTTGGCGTCTAGAGCTCGAATATTGTCCGGCCTTTGCATCATACTGTTTTGCCTGTCTCATCCATAGGCCTGCAGCAGCAGAAATGCTCACATAGCGTGCTGCGTGTGCATCCACAGGACCAACTCATATCACTATAGGGCGAATTGTCCTCATCGTTACAGCGTTTGCGAAAATTTTTCAAGAGTAAGCGTTAAGGGAGAAATTATTATGGAAGGCTGGAGGATGTGAATGTCTATATCAAAAAACGATACATTTTTTCTTTTCGTCATTTTAACTTCGTCGATCGCAAGAAATACTTGCACGGCAATGTCTTCCGCAGTCTTTGGGGTCCAGCGAGGGCCTCATCTAAAAACGTCGCGAAGCTGACAGAATGGGTAATGGGGTTTTCTGCGGTGATCATATCTCGTCCCTTTAAGCGCAGTGGAATCACGGCGGCCTGGGACCCGATGACTATCATTGGTGGGGGCGGGCATAATCTTCCTCAAGAAGCCTCACGCGTATTTGCCGACGCCATTATCGATGTCGCCAGTTTTTGATAGGACCTTTTAGCTCGACCGAAAAGCACATTGTCCTCCATAAACGGTACATTCAATCCTCCAGCCCATCGTGGTGGGCTGGAGCAAGCGCGCGCCGCACGCAAAATAGCTCCGAAAATCCCTGGAAGGAATAAAACGTCCCTGCCGCCCGCTTGCGCCCCATCAGCGGAGTGTCAGACTTTCGGCGCCGGCGCTAGGCGGAGGCACTCGGCCATTTTTACGAGGTCGGCGAGAGAGTCGGCCTTCATTTTCCCCATCACCTTACCTCGGTGCGCCTTTACCGTAATCTCACTAATGCCCAGATTGCCGCCAGTCTGTTTATTCAGCAGGCCGGAGACCACTAACGCCATGACTTCCCGTTCGCGAGGACTGAGTAATGCGTAACAGTCTTGGAGCGCCCGTATCTCTGCCTCGTGATCAAGCGTCGTGTGGCTGCGCTCGATGGCGTGCCGAATGGCGCTTAGCAGCGCCTCGTCGCCGAATGGCTTTGTCAAGAACTCGACCGCTCCCGCCTTCATGGCCCGGACCGTCATCGGCACATCGCCGTAACCCGTGATGAAGATAATCGGCATGTCACTCCGAGCGGCGACGCGCTGCTGCAGATCGAGCCCATTGAGGTCTGGAAGAGAAACGTCAAGCACCAGGCAGCTTGGAACCAGGACTCGTGGACGGGCGAGGAACGCCTGCGCGGACGAGAATGTCTCCGGTCGCCATCCTGCCCAGTCAATCAGCAATTCCAGCGACTCGCGCACCGAGATGTCGTCGTCAACAACGAACACGATTGGTGTGGGATGCGACAGGGACGATGACCTCGGTTCGTCACTACGTACGATCGATGAATTCATTGTGTATCCTCCTAGGGCGTCAAAGCGTGACGGATGGCTCAGTTCACTCGAAGTGCGGTATTGAGCGCCTCGAGCAGAGCCGCCTCGCTGAATGGCTTGAATAGGCACTCTGCGGCGCCCTGTTTGAGTACGCGCGGACGGATGCTCTCATCCCCGTAACCAGTGATGAAGACGATCGGTATCTCTTGCCGGCGGTTCTTCAACTCCTGATGCAGTTCGGGGCCGGTCATGCCCGGCATGGCGATGTCGAGAATGAGGCATCCGGTACGGCTGAGGTCATCCGACGCCAGGAACTCCTCCGCGGACGAGAATGCCTGGACCGCGAAGCCGAACTGTCTCAGCAGATCAGGGAGCGACTCGCGCACGGATTCGTCATCATCAACGACCGTCACGAGCGAACGTATGACTCTCACGCATTCCTCCTAACGTGCTCCGAATCCGTTCTGGCGGAGGGCCGAATGGCTCCAAAATTGAAGCCGTCGGTCACACCCTCGGATTCGAGAGGAATAGTAAACGAAAATGTGGCCCCCGGACCATCATTGGGCGCCGCCCACAGACGGCCCTGGTGACTCTCGATAATGGAGCGGCTGACGGACAGACCGATCCCCATACCTCCGCTCTTCGTGGTATAGAACGCCTCGAAGGGTCTCTCGACTGCTTGTGGGTCGAGCCCCACTCCCGAATCTTGCACGGTCAGACGCACGCAATCGCCTTCTGTTCGCTCGGTTCTGATCACCAGATGTCTAGGACGACCATCGACGCCGCTCATCGCCTCCCAGGCGTTCCGAAGCAGATTTAATATGACCTGCTGTAGCTGGACACGATCGCCCGTGATGGGCGGGAGGTTGTCCGCAAACTCAGACTGAAGAATCACCCGGCTTCTTTGGAGTTCACTGAATGAAAGCGCAATCACTTCTCGCGCCGCCTCATTCAGGTCCACGAATTCGATCACGGTGTTCTTGTTGGCGAAGAGCGAGCGCAATCGCGTGACCACATCCGACGCGCGGTTAGCGTCGCGGATCGTGCGCCGGGCAGTCTCGCACGCGCCGGCGACGTTGGGCGGATCAGCGGCCAGCATCCGCAGACAGGTGCTGGCGTTCGTGATGATGCCGGACAGTGGCTGGTTGAGTTCGTGAGCAATCGACGCCGAAAGATGTCCGACGCTCGCGACGCGGTTTGCGAGCGCTAACTGAGTCTGCGCTTCATGGCAGCGCCGCTCGCTTTCGCGCATTGCCGCCTCGGCGCGCTTGCGGTCGGTCAGATCGACAACGAAAGCGACGCCCTCTTTCGGCGAGCTTTCAAAGATCGCGGCGCCAACCAGCACCGGCACGCGTGCGCCGTCCTTTTTGAGGAATTCCTTCTCGTAAGGTTGGGCAATCCCAATTGTCTTCAAATCCGCCAGGCGCTGCTCGTCCGTGTCGCGCCACTCGCTAGGCGTGAGATCCCTCCAGCGGATGCGGCTGGAGCTGATGTCGTCACGGCTGTATCCGATCATTTGGATAAAGGCTTCGTTTGTGTCAATGATCCGATCGTCTCGATCCCAGATGAAGATGCCGATGATATTGGAGTCGACCAGCCGCCGAACTCTTGCCTCCCGTTCTTGAAGATCGCGATAAAGACGCGTGTTTTCCAGTGAGACTGCCGCCTCCGAAGCGAGCAGCTTCAGAAGGGCCATCCGGGCGGGAGTGAAAACATGCGGGGCCAGATTGTTTTCGAGGTAGAGCACTCCAATGAACCTTGTCTGCTTGAGCAGCGGAATACAGAGTACTGAACGCGCACTGCGTCGACAAATATAATCATCCGCAGAAAACGGGTTCTTTGCCCAGGCATCGTGCAGAAGAATACTTTCTTTGGTTCGCAGGACATAGTGGAAAACCGATTCTGGCAGATCCATCGCGGTGACGCTCGCTTGTCGCAGGCCGACCGCCACGGTATCACTGTGGGTTGTGGCCTCCGCCACGATCCGATACTCATCGATCCGATATTCATCACCCTGCGGCAGAATAAGCAGACCGCGTTCGGCGCCGGCGTACTCGATCGCCGTGCGCATCAGGGTATCAATCAGTTTTTCCAAGACGATCTCGCCCGACACTGCTTGTGAGACTTTGATCACGGTCGCAAGATCAAGGTGTTCGACCGGCGCCAGTATCGTGCTTGTCGAATCAGAGGTCGGCCTTTCCGCCCCGAGGTGCGGATACTCCTGGTCAAGCTGACGCACCTTTCCATCGGCTCCCCAATGAAGATAGCAGTACCGGGCGTCCCGCAAGTAAGCATTCGCGATTTTCTCGAAACCGCGCGCCGCATAGAAACGCGCTGCGACTTCGCTCGCGACCGCCTCATTGTGGACGAAGCCGTTCGCGTGCGCCGATCGTATGGCCTCTTCGTAAAGCTCTTCGGCATCGAGGATACGAGATTCAATGCGTGCGATTTCCGCGCCAACTAACGCCGCGCGATTCTTGAAGTTTGTCGGGCAATGCTCGGACCATACTTCGAGCTGCTTATGGTGAGCAGTCAAAGCTTCGAAGTGCCCGTTTCTCTGGTCGGAAGATGCAAAATCCCAGGATGCGGCGTGAGCAAGTGCGCTATAGAACGGAAAATCGGCGGATGTGACTTGCGATGACGCTGTCCAGACAAGGCTCTGGGCTCTTCGCGACGCTGTGACCGCAGCCGCATAGTCTCCCGCAAAAAAACGGGCTTGCAACTTCCGGGTCCAGTAAAAGAATTCCGCGAGTGACAAAACCGGGTTGCCAGCCAGGAGGTTTTCGGTTCGCAGCTCGTCGAAATCTTCATCATTGAAGCAGCCAAATGTCGGAGTCAACCCACGGAGGGTTCGGATAAGCGCCCGCTGCGTGCTGCAAATCTCGACGACAAGGCCGAACCCCGTCTTTTTCGCGAAGGCAACGCCATTTTCAGCCTCGGACTGCACCTCGGCGAGAGGATCCCCCGCCATCAGACAGTTCGTGATTAACTGCTCCCAGCTATATGCGGAGAATGTCAGATCTCCGTTCCGGGAGGCGGCGTCAAACGCGCGATGGATCAGATTACGCGCGCTCGCAGCGTGTTTCGTCCACGGCGTGAGTGTGGCGAAGGAAAGGTATGTTCTGGCCTGATACCGTGTCAAGCCCCGCTTCTCGACCAGATCAAAGCCAAGCTGGCCGAAGCGATATCCGTCCTGATAGTTATGAAAGCGTGGCCCGGCGAACATGGCGAACCATACATAACCAAAACAGGAAGCATCACAATTTCCATGCTCAAGGCTCAGGCTGACGATGCGGCAAACCACGAGTGACGATAAGTTCTCATTGTAGAAAATCGCGGGATGGACAATTTCCGTAAAAACATCCAGAGTGTCAAGGACATCCGGGTTTGTTGTCAAGGGCAGGTCAAAAAGATCTTCAATCTGCCGGCTTCCGATCAGCGTCCAGATTCGTTCGTACTCACGCAGGACTTCGTCGCGGGTCGGATGGCGTGACCAGTCAGTACCGCCACGTCGGAGAAATTCGAGGAATACGTCTACGCAGAGATCGCTCTGATCCAGCGCTGTATAAAGCGTCAGCTGCAATCGTGTTACAATCGCAAAGTCGTGGCGACTCTGAGCACGTTCGGCCAGGAGCAGCAGCCGATTTTCGGCGGCAATCATCTCTGCAGTCAACAATTCGCACTCAGCAATGAGGCATTCGGTCGCGAAGATGAGTGCGTAATTGAGGTCCCAAGCAGTCTCCGTTAACAGCGATCGGCCGGCTCGGAGGTATTGCAGAGCCGATGCAAACGCTGTCGAAAACTTCGCGCGCTGTCCCGCTATCAAATTCAGTTCCGCCACCCGCTCGCGTTCCTCGACGGAAGTGATGAGGTGCGAGCCGAGATTGAGTTGATTGACGATCTCGAAGATGACTTCCTTCAGCCTTTCGTCGGAGGTGTGCGTCGCCAGGACGGCGCCGATCCGAAGATGCGCGGCTGCGCGCTGCTCCTTCGGGATCAGAGAATAGGCTGCTTCCTGGACTCGGTCGTGGAGGAATCGGTAGGAATTCTCCGAGCGAAAGATGAGGCCAGTCCGAACTGCTTCCCAAAGCTGGTCGTGCATTTCATCATTCGAATTCTGATAAACCATTCTTAGCATGTCGAACTCCGCGCGATTTCCCAAACAGGCAAACTGCTGGAGCGCCTGCTGGGTTTCGACGGACAGGCGATTCAACTTGCCGACCATCAGGTCCACAACGTTGTCGGTGTAACCTTTGGCGTAAATTCGGTTCAGGTCCCAAGACCATCCCCCTTGATCGTAATCAAAGTTAAGTAAAGCCTCGTCCGCGAGCGTCGAAATAAATTGAATCGCGAAAAACGGGTTCCCACTCGTCTTCTCATGAATCAATTGCGCCAGCGGCTCGGCTCGCTCTACTTCGCAGTAAAGAGAATCGGCGAGCATCTGCCCCAAATCCTCACGGTCCAGCGGCGCTAATACGATTTCCTGTATGATCGCGCCGGCCTGACGGATCGCGTCAAGCTTTCGCGTCAAAGGGTGAGTGGAATTGACTTCATTGTCCCGGTAGGCGCCGATCAGCAGCAAGTGCCGCAGGTCCGACTGGGTTAACAGGTCCTCAAGTAAATCGAGTGTCGCCGCATCAAGCCATTGCAGATCGTCAAGAAACAGGGCAAGCGGATGTTCAGGCCGCGCGAATACGCTGATAAATCGCCGAAACACCAACTGAAAACGGCGCTGCGCATCCTGCGGCGGAAGTTCAGGAGCCGGTGGCTGTTCTCCGATGATGTGCTTCAATTCCGGGACGAGATCGACCATCAATGATCCGTTGGAGCCCAACGCCTCACGAATGGCGTCGCGCCATTGACGGAGTTCTTCTTCGCTCTTGCTGAGAAGTGGCCGGATCAGGCTCTGAAAGGCCTGCGCGAGCGTAGCGTAAGGGATATCGCGTTTGTATTGGTCGAACTTGCCGGAGGCAAATAAGCCGCGGGGCGGGACAAGCGGCTTATGGAGTTCGTTGACAACCGCAGATTTGCCGATGCCGGAGTATCCGGAGACGAGCACTAACTCGGGCCTGCCCCCAGCAACGACGCGGTCGAAAGCGGTGAGCAGGATGGCGACCTCCATCTCTCGTCCGTACAGTTTCTCGGGGATTATGAGACGGTCCGGCGTGTCATGTTCGCCAGACGCGAAATCGTCGATGCGGCCCTGGGTTTCCCATTCCAAGAGGCAGCGCCGAAGATCGCTCTCAGCGCCAGCCGCTGTCTGGTAGCGCTCCTCGGCGGTCTTGGCGAGCAGCTTCAGCGTGATTGCAGAGACAGAGACCGGGACATGTTTGACCTGCTCGTCCGGCCAAGCCGGCTGCCTGGCAATGTGGCAATGCACCAATTCCATCGGATCGGAAGCCGTGAACGGGAGACTGCCGGTCAGCATTTCGTAAAGCGTCACTCCAAGTGAGTAAAGGTCGCTGCGGGAATCAATGGAGCGGTTCATTCGTCCGGTTTGCTCGGGCGCCATATAGGCGAGCGTTCCTGCGATAAACTCGGGAGGTTCGGGCGACTGGCGTTCGCGCGGAAGGCGAGATGCGACGCCAAAGCCGGTGAGCCAGACTTGGTCCGCTGCGGAGTTTACGAGCACATTGGTCGGCTTGATGTCCTTATGGATGAGGCCGCGTCCGTGCAGCCGGCTAAGCGCGGCCGACAGGGCGACCGCGAGCCGTAGGAATCGTCCGATCTCCATGGGCGGGCCGATCAGGCGATCAAGCGGCTCACCCTTGGGGGCCTCGAGTACGAGCATTGTCAGACCGCGCTCGCGCACAAGCTCCAGTGGCCGCACCGCCCAGGCGCCGTCGAGGTGGTCCTTCAGCCCGTATTCATGTGTGAGACGATTGACGCCGCCAAGCGTCGGGTGTTCTCCGGCGGCAAGCACGGCCAGGAATTCATGCTGGGCGCCATCGGCGCCCTCGCGCCATGTCCGGCAGTAGACACGCTCGCCGTCCTCCCATAACACCTCGAGAGGATCATTTTTCCCACCAGCGCCGAACCAAGAGAATGGGTTCATCTGTCAGGTCCATCCAGCGAGCATACCTGGGCGAAAATCGGCCCATCACTTTCGTCTCATGTACTATGCATCATGTTACCCACGAATTCCTATCAGACTTTGGTATTGGTCTGCGGACATTGCTGGCTGGCTCTAGGGTAGCGACCGATACTTTCGTACAATAGATTCGCCTTCAGCCGTTTTGGTATTCTCCTCATCGCCGCACTGTGGGAACTAATAGAACTCTGCATATCCAGCTGGGAGAATGGGTCAGCCTGCAACAAAATAATTTTCGTTGAGAGGGTCTTGAGAGATTGGGCTGTTATACTCTGCGCGATCTGTAAGATAGTGGCTGCCAACAGCAGCCGGGAGGTATGAGATCATGTCCACACACAAATCAACCGAAGCGTCCGTCCTGTCACGCAGGGACTTGCTCCGCAATGGCGTGACCATGGTAGCCCTGGCGGCGTTCCCGCCGGTGACCGCCGCCGCAAATCCCGAAGTAACGCCCAAGAGGAATGAGACCATGGTGACGACCGCGACCACTCACCCCGACACGTTGCCGCCCTCCGCCGCCGACGCTATCCGACCCTTCCACATCAACGTGCCGGACGCTGAGATTACCGACCTGCGCCGGCGCCTTGCCGCAACGCGATGGCCCGACCGGGAGACCGTTGACGACCGCTCCCAGGGAGTCCAGCGCGCGACGATGCAGAAACTCGTACACTCCTGGCGGACCGACTACGATTGGCGCAAGGTAGAGGCGAAGCTCAATGCTCTGCCCCAGTTCGTCACCAACATTGATGGGATCGACATTCATTTCATCCATGTCCGCTCAAAACATGAGCATGCATTGCCGGTCGTCATCACGCATGGGTGGCCCGGATCGATCATCGAGCAGCTGAAGATCATCGATCCGCTGACGAACCCAACAGCCCATGGCGGCAGCGCGTCGGACGCGTTCGACGTCGTGATCCCTTCGCTGCCTGGACACGGCTTTTCGGCCAAGCCGACCACGACCGGCTGGGACCCCATCCGCATCGCACGCGCCTGGACCGTTCTGATGACGCGTCTTGGATACAAGCGATATGTCGCTCAAGGCGGTGATTGGGGGAATGCGGTGACGGAGCAGATGGCTCTGCTGGCGGCGCCCGAATTGATCGGCATACACACCAACATGCCGGCCACTGTCCCAGACGACATTGCGAAGGCTCTCCAGTACAGCCAGCCGCCTCCGGCTGGCCTCTCCGTTGACGAGAAGAGCGCGTGGGATCAGCTTGATTCTTTCTACAAGCACGGATTAGGTTATGCCCAGGAGATGGCGAACCGTCCGCAGACGCTGTACGGGCTCGAAGATTCCCCGGTCGGCCTCGCCGCCTGGATGCTCGACCACGACGCGAGCAGTCTGGCGCTGATCTCCCGCGTCTTCGACGGTCAGTCGGAAGGCCTCACGCGCGGCGACATCCTCGACAATATCACGCTCTACTGGTTTACGAATACGGCGGTCTCTTCCGCTCGACTCTATTGGGAAAGCAAGCTTGCCTTTTTCGCCCCGAAAGGTGTCCCGATCCCGTCGGCCGTGAGCGTCTTCCCTGATGAGATCTATGCAGCCCCTCGGAGCTGGACCGAGCGCGCCTATCCCAAACTTATCTACTATAACCGAGTGGAAAAGGGTGGTCACTTCGCGGCGTGGGAACAGCCGAAACTCTTCAGCGAAGAGATCCGAGCCGCATTCCGATCGCTGCGCGCGTGAGAACGACGGCGCGCGATCTCTTCACTCGAAACTTTCAAGAACCAATGCAGCAGAAGAAAAGAGCAATCATCATGGAGATGAAACTGGAAGTCGTCGTCGTCCCGGTTTCCGACGTCGACCGCGCGAAGGCATTCTACGAGAAACTGGGGTTCCGGTTAGATATCGACTTCAGCAAAGATGATTTTCGGGTGGTGCAGTTCACTCCTCCCGGTTCACAGGCGTCGATTCACATCGGCAAGGGGCTTACCTCAGCGGCGGCGGGTTCGCTTCGGAATCTCTATCTTGTCGTGTTCGATGTGGAGGAAGCCCGAACGGATCTCGTGGGCCGTGGCGTAGACGTATCGGAGGTGTACCACTACGCCGGGCTGGGTGTGCCAGGGCGGCTGCCAGGGGCCGATCCGGAACGTCAGTCTTACGCCTCGTTCGCCTCCTTCAGCGATCCTGACGGGAACATCTGGCTGCTCCAGGAGATCCAGGCGCGATTGCCCGGCCGTGTGCAGTCGTCACCGAGCGCGCAGGCGATGGACGTGGCGGCCCTTGCAGAGCTTTTGCGCGAAACAGGAGAGCGCCATGGCCAATTCGAGAAAACACACGCCGAACACCACTGGTGGGATTGGTACGCGCCCTACCTGCAGGCGCGTCAGAACGGCGGCAGTCCGGAGGAGGCTGTCGCCGTCGCCGAAAGTCACATGGAAGTGGTCCTTGGGGCGACAGCGTCTGCGGGGGCGTAGCCGCAAAGGAGATCACCCATGCGTTCCGATATCGTTCCCGGCGCCGTTTTTCCCGATTACGAGCTGCCCGATCACACGGAGACGCTCCGCCGGCTCAGCGAGCTGCAGGGCGAAGATCCGATGATTCTGACGCTCGCTCGCGGCCACTACTGTCCCAAGGAGCACCAGCAGCATCTGGAGCTCGCCGCCTTCTACCCAAAGATCGCCGTGGCGTACACGCAGGTCGTAACGATCGCGACCGACGACCATCACACGCTCCAAGAATTCCGCGCATCGGTCGGCGCTCCATGGCCTTTCCTCTCGGACCCTGGACGCATTGTCCAGAAGGATCTCGATATTCAGGAGTACACCGACCCCGACCACAACCCGATGATCCCACACACGCTTGTCCTTAAGCCGAGTCTCGTGATCCACCGCATATACAACGGCTACTGGTTCTGGGGCCGCCCGTCGGTTGTAGATCTTTGGCGCGACCTGCGCACCGTGACCAGCGAGATTCGCCCCGATTGGGACCTGAGCGCGCCTGGCCTTCGCGAGGCCTGGAACGCAGGCGAGTTCTCGTCGTTCCACGGGTGGAGAAAGGAGAATAAGGATGACTGAAGCCAATATCGCTCCGTCCCGCCGCGAGCCGGATCTGCTCGGGCAGACCGTCGTCGTGATCGGCGGCAGCGCGGGCATTGGCCTCGAGACCGCGCGGCGCGCACGTGAGGCGGGCGCCGACGTGATCCTGACCGCGCGCGACCCGGACCGCCTTCAGGGCGCCGGCCTTGAACTCGGGGCCGCCCACATCGCCGCCTTCGACGCTACCGACTTCGACCGGCTGCGACGATTCTTCGACGATCTGCCCACGCCGATCGACCATGTGCTGGTGACCGGCCCCGGCCCCTACTACGCGCCTCTCGCGGACTTCGATATTGAGAAGGCGCGCCGCGATGTCGAGGCCCACCTCTTCCTGCCGATGCAGGTTGCTCAGGCCGCCACGGGCACGGTTCGCCCGCCCGGGACCCTGATTTTCATGAGCGGCACTGGCGGTCGCCGCACGGCGCCCGGCCTCGCGCTCATCTCGGCGCTCACCGCCGCGCTTCCTGCGTTGACGAAGAATCTCGCGCTGGAGATCGCTCCTGTCCGCGTCAATCTCATCGCGGCAGGATTCGTCGACACGCCGTTGTCGGCGACGCTGCTCGGCGACCAGCTCGACAAGCGTCGTGACCAACTCCGAAGGACGCTGCCGATCGGCCGCGTCATCGGCCCCTCCGACATCGCCGCACTCGCCGTCCATATCATGACAAACACCGCATTCACCGGCGCTACCTTCGACATCGACGGCGGCCAGCAGCTGGTCGAGGCATGTTCTTAATAAGGAGAAATAGAAAATGGAGTCATCGAACATTGCAGGCAAAGTTGTGCTCATCACCGGCGCCAGCAGCGGCATTGGAGAAGTTACAGCGAGACTTCTGGCGCAGCACGGAGCGATAGTCGTGCTGGGAGCGCGGCGTAAGGGCCGGATCGATGCAGTAGTGCAAGAGATTTTGGAAACGGGAGGCAAGGCGGCCGGATTCGCCGTCGATATCATAAAGCGGGCAGAAGTGGATATGTTCATCGAGAGAGCCTTGGAACGTTTCGGGCGTATCGATGTGATGGTGAATAACGCTGGTATTATGGCGATTGCTCCCATTCCTCAGCTCAAGGTCGAGGAGTGGGATCGACAGATTGACGTCAACATCAAGGGACTGCTCTATGGGGTCGCCGCCGTCCTGCCTCAGATGCAAAGGCAGAAAAGCGGTCACATTATTAATCTCGCCTCTGTCCTCGGAATCAAAGTGTTCGCGCCGGGTGGGACGGTTTACAGCGCCACGAAGTTCGCCGTGCGTGCGCTGACCGAAGGATTGCGGGTAGAACTGCATTCCGAGAACATCCGCTGCACGATGATCTCTCCCGGAGCGGTCGCCACGGATCTTCCGGAAGGCAGTTCGGAGGAGGCGACCAGAAAGGATCTGCGCGCGCTCTACAAAATGGCGATTCCGGCCGCCTCAATCGCAAGCGCAATCGCTTATGCGATCGATCAGCCGGCCGAAGTGGAAATCGATGAGATCGTCATCCGGCCCACGGCGCAGGACTTCTAACGCCGTGAGTCCCCTCGGCAAGCAATGGCTTCGGTGTTTCCAACGAAAGGCTCAAGATGACCGATCAGCAAAAGAAGGAACAGCATTCTGGAGTGCGAGATCAAGAGATCCGCGCGGCGCTCAATCAGCATTGGGCGGCGTCCGACGCCAACGATTTTGAAACGGAGCACCGCATCTATCACGAGGACGCGGTGCTGGAATACCCGCAGTCCGGCGAGCGAACCCGTGGCCGGCACAACATACAGAACCAGCGCGCCAGTCAGCCGAGCAAGAAGCGGTTTACGATCCGACGGATCATCGGCGGCGGTGATCTTTGGGTCACGGAATTCATCCTGACATATGACGGCAAGCCGTCCTACACCGTGAGCATCATGGAGTTCCAAGGCGACAAGGTTGCGCGGGAAACACAGTACTTCGCAGATCCATTTGCGGCGCCCGAGTCGCGCGCTCAATGGGTGGAGCGGATGGACGCCTAACCTCAGAGCCGAAACCGAGGGAAACTTTACCAAGCATTGTGGAAGGATAAAAGATGGATTGGAAACGGTTGGTTCAATTTGCGCTGCTAGGCGGCGGTGATTTGGAACAATACGCCATCCTGCTGGTGCGCGTTTCGATCGGGATGTTCTTCGCCATCTCAGGGGCAAACAAATTGTTTGTCGCAGGCGGCGTGAAACGTGTTTACGAAACGCTCGTTCAGGCCAAAGTCCCGTTTCCCCACCGGATGGCATATTTCGTGTCGGGCGTCGAATTCGTGGGCGGATCCTTGCTGATCGTAGGGTTTCTTTCGAGCCCGGCCTGCGTGGCTTTATTGATCGATATGATTGTCGCCACCCTGACCACCATGCTTTCCACCCTGCCGAAAGGACTTTCGCCTTGGAACTGGCTCGACGATTTTCTCTACCTTCCGGAAGTCCTGTACGTGCTCTTCTTTATCTGGCTGATCTGCTCTGGCCCGGGAAAATTCAGTGTTGATTACTGGCTCGCCGGCAAGTTACTGAGGTGATGTTACGCGCATGATGCGCTTGGCGATTAATGCATTTTGACAAATCAATAGCGTGAAATGCCCAGATCGCTGGGTTCTTACGCGGGGCGATTGCGTCATTAAAC
>JAOQAA010000484.1 GCA_025963815.1 Capsulimonas sp. | reverse complement strand
TTAGGCCCGCCGGAATTTGGTTCGCGTAAACCTCCCAGCTTGCCGTGATGTCGCCGGACCAGACGGCGGCGCCGTTGCGCTGCTGCCCGGCGTAGCCCGAACGGGTCAGGATGAAGACGCGCTTTTTGTCCGTCACGGCGCGCTGTCCCTCATAAACGCCCTTCGTGTGCATCAGCGGATAGGCGTTGCGCACCTGCGCGCCCAGACCGGCGGCGGTGGAAAACTGGGAGAATGCCCCTGCGCCGATCTCAGGCTCCGAAGCGTCCAGCCACCAGGCGTCCACACCCTTGCTGAAGACTTGATCGCGCATTTGCGACCAGTAGAGCGCGCGGGCGTCGGGATTGAAGGCGTCGTAGTAACGATCTGTCGTGTTCGGGCCTTCCGGCGGATAGAGATATCCCTTGGCGTTTAGCGCATCGTAGTTCTCGCTGGGGTGCTCCGCCGTTCCGGGCACGAATTTCCCCCAAACCGAGATCATGAGGTGCATGTGATCTTTGTCATGCAGCTCGGCGATCGCCGTCGCTGGGTCGGGATAGCGCTTCGGATCGAAATGATGCGATCCCCATGGCCAGGGATCCCAGTAGAACCAGTCCTGCACGATGTTGTCGATCGGCTCCTTGCGCGTCCGGTACTCCTGAGCGATGTCCAGCCATTCCTGCTGCGTTTGGTATCGCTCCTTGCTTTGCCAGAGGCCGAACGCCCATTTGCCGAACATCGGCGCGTGTCCGGTCGCCTGTGCGTAATCCGAGGTCACCTGATCCAGAGAGGGGCCATAGAAGAAATAGTAATCGATAGCGTCCGCCGCCTGAGAATCCCATGTGGTCAGGGAATCGCCGGTGGGAGGCAGCCGCCAGCGTAGGCGCGCGACGGCGTCGTATCCCCCCTGATAGTACTCATATCGGATTTTATGCGTGCTGTTCGGCGCGAATTTGACTGCGGCGATATTGTCTTTGACCGGCTGCGAGTTCCAGTCGTTAATAATTTGTTTGTCGTCGATCCAAAGGCGCGCGCCGTCGTCGGTGGAGGTGATGAAGTGGTAGTCGCCGCCCTGTTTCGCCAGCACCGACCCAGTCCAGCGGACGCTGTAGTGTTCTTTGGGCAGGCCCGCCGGCGGGCTGTTTGTCCATGTGAAGTCGATCTCGGAGTCGGTCCGTTTGGCGACTTGTGTATCGAAGTTCTCGCCCTGATAGTATGTTCCCGTCAGCCCGCCGGGCTTGCCGTCGTCGGACAGCATCTGCGCTGGGGGGATTGCCGTGGAGACTGATCCGCCGGCCGACATCACAGTCGACGCGGGATTGTTCCAGAGCAGGCCATAGCCCCGGCTAGACGTCAGAAAGGGGATGGCGACCTCGCGATTGACCTGGTCGAGAGTGACGGCGGAGCCATGATAATCCATGAACCCATCCTGGTGCTGCCCCAGCCCATAGATTCCTTCATCGGCGGGCAGGGTAAATTCTTGATGCGCGCGGAATGATTGGACTGGCTTTTCGCCGAGTAGTGTCACCGGCGTCAGCGATTTGCCGCCGCTTTCCGGCTCGCTTAAGATGGCGTTGCCCTTGGCGTCGAGAAAGCGCACCGCGCCGCTTTTGAGATCGACCTGCGCCTGAACCTGCCCCGTAGCGAGGGTGATATATCGCGCGGTCGTCGTCATCTTGAACGGCGTTGTCGCATAATTGGCGATGACCGTGGGGACACGCTGCTCCGGGAAGGCGCCATTGGCGCTGTAAGTCACACGGATTACGCGCGGCGTGCAGACCTGGAGACGAAGTGCGCCCTGGCTGAGCTGGATAGTCACGTCGCGGTCATGTTTTTGCACGGAGACCACGGGCAGCGGCGCCGCAGTGGTCCGGGAGGCGCCGGCGACGCCCAGCATTGCGCCGACAGCGGCGCAGAGAACGCCTCGCTGCACTCGATGGCGTTTCCGGCTTTGAGACTGAGTGAGAGAAATTTGCATGTGTCGCTCCGATAGTAGTCAATTCACTTTGACATTGTAAGGGAAACACGATAGAATTGACAATGCACGACAGTATCCCATTATTGCACACAAACGTCACTCAGAGCGGGCGCGTTCGGTTTGTCGGAGAGCATTCGGCGCACCGCGGGCAGCATATGCCGCTGCACCATCACAATCTTTGGGAGTTTATCTTTCAGGACGCCGGACATATCCGCACACAACAGGGTGACGAACTCCACGCGATGCATCCCAGCATGGCGCTGACGCACCCGCCGTTCGAATCTCACGCGGATTTCGCCGATTCCGCTTACATCGTGCTTTATATCCAGTGGACGCCTGTGGACTCGCGCGGCCTGCCGCGTGTCTGTCATGATGACGCGGATGGAAGTTTGTCGCAGACGGCGCACGCTATGCTGCGGGAGTGGCGCCGGCGGGAGGATGGCTGGGAGAAGATGATGGATCTGCTGTCGGAGCGCCTGGAAATGCTGCTCCGCCGCGCCCACGTCGCCCAGCGTCTTGAAACATGGGAGCAGGCGGCGCAGGCGGCGGAAGATGTCATGCAGCGCCGTTACCGTGAGCTTCTGACGATTGGGGAGATTGCGTCCGAATCGTGCGTCTCCCCGGCGTCGCTCAGCCGGTACTTCTCAAGGGTGCATGGGCAGACGCCGATGGAGTATCTCTGGTCCATTCGTATCCGGCACGCCCTCGCGCTGCTGCACCACACGACGCTGACGCTGGAAACTGTCGCCGGACAATGCGGCTTTCACAGCGCCAGCCACCTGAGTCGCCATATCAAGGCAAGCACGGGGCTGAGCCCAGGGCGGGTTAGACGTTAGCCCTCACCCTCGGTCCCTCTCCCGGAGGACTAAGCTTGTATCACATTTTGCGTTCTGATCGAATCCATGGCTAATTGCCATCCAACAGCCATGGATTCAAGCTTTCGCAGTCCAATCCATATGACCTTGACGCCTGGAAGCGGGCCGCC
>JAOQAA010000013.1 GCA_025963815.1 Capsulimonas sp. | reverse complement strand
AAAAATATAGTAGCCTGTCAGGGCGCCGTTGTTCGTTGAAATATTTTCTCGATCGAATACTTCTGGATCGGTGATTGTTGGCAGGCTCCATATAGGTTCCAGCAGCATTGAGACGGCGCCTCTTGTTACATTTAATCCATTAATCTCATCGGGAGACGCTAATCTCGCCTGCTTTACCTTGTAGAGATTCTTGATAACTCTCAGAGAAATCCGCTTCGACCCAATCGTGTTGACGACAAGCCATCCGCGGTCCGTCCAAAGCAGCAGCGTTTTTAACTCGTCATCCAGCCGCCTGCCTTTCGATAACGCCGCCTCTTCACATGTCACCACCGGCGCGGAATGAGAGAAGACCTGCAAGTTGAGAGCCGGGCTGATGTGCGTAAGTACGTTAGTCCGGCTGTTGATGCATCCTGCAGCTGTTTTCTCTGGCAAAATTTGCGCGTTGCTCATAACAATCAGACACGATTTATCGAAATTGGTTGCAGGGAATGATCGCCGCAAGAGCAGCGTCGTGACTCACAGCAGTCGCGCCGTCATTCATTGTTCATGAAACGTTCTTCGAGGGTGATGGTGGTTCCAGCGTCTTCCGCCATGGCTTGTTACCTTGTGCATACATGCTTGATAGCATTATATCTTATAACGGCGTGAGAAATGAATGGCGCCGGATGGTTCTGCGTAGGGTGGTCCACCCTGGGACGAAGCGGCTCGGTCAGGTTGATATCTAGTAGTCAAAATTTAATCATTCGTATTCTTGACTTATTCCAGATTATGGTTTACAATAGCGATCATGTCTTTTGACGAGGTCCTAATTCACGAAGCCCTTCGCCGGGTCGGTCTGCGGGTGACTGCGCCGCGTCTCGCCGTGCTCTTGTCGGTCCAGGGCGAGGGGGCGCATCGGGATGCGGAGGCCATTGCGGAGGCTGCCCGTAAGCGGCTGGGCGTGCTGTCCACCCAGGCGGTGTACGACAATCTGCACGCCCTGGAGAGGGTGGGGCTTATTCGGCGCATCCAGCCTTCGGGGCATCCGGCTCGCTATGAGGCGCGGGTGGGGGATAACCACCATCACATTGTCTGCCGCGTCTGCGGTCTGACGGCTGATGTGGACTGCGCTGTCGGCGCAGCTCCATGCCTGGAGCCGTCCTCCAATCACGGGTTTGTCGTGCAGGAGGCGGAGGTAATTTTCTGGGGCCTTTGCCCCCACTGTCAGCAAGAGTCTTTATCTCAAAGCCAAGGGAGTAGCTTACATGAGTGACGTAAACGTGGATGGTCTTGAAACGGATATTATTTCCGCCCTCAATCATGAGGAAAGCAATGGGGAAAGCAAATGTCCGTTTTCCGGCGGAGTTCTGAATCAAACAGCGGGTGGGGGAACGAGAAATCGCGATTGGTGGCCCAATGGGTTGAGGCTTAGCATTCTGCGCCAAAACTCCCATCTCTCCAATCCGATGGATGTGTCTTTCAACTACTCCGAAGAGTTTCAGAAACTCGACCTGGCGGCCGTGAAGCGCGACATCTTTGCTTTGATGACCACGTCGCAGGCTTGGTGGCCGGCCGACTACGGTCACTATGGGCCTTTCTTTATTCGCATGGCGTGGCACAGCGCCGGGACATATCGTATTACTGACGGACGCGGCGGCGCGGGCGCGGGCGCGCAGCGGTTTGCGCCACTGAATAGCTGGCCGGACAACGCCAACCTCGACAAGGCGCGTTTGCTCCTCTGGCCCATCAAAAAGAAGTATGGCAAGAAGATTTCGTGGGCGGACTTGATGATCCTGGCCGGCAACTGCGCGCTGGAGTCCATGGGTTTCCAAACGTTCGGCTTCGCTGGCGGACGCGAAGATGTTTGGGAGCCGGAAGAAGATGTCTATTGGGGAGCGGAAACCGAGTGGCTTGGTGATAAACGGCACACAGGCGATCGTGATCTCGAAAATCCCCTAGCCGCCGTTCAGATGGGCCTGATCTATGTCAACCCAGAAGGCCCCAACGGAAATCCCGATCCGATTGCCTCCGCCCGCGACATTCGCGAAACCTTTGGACGCATGGCCATGAATGACGAAGAGACCGTTGCGCTGATTGCCGGCGGCCACAGCTTCGGCAAAACACATGGCGCCGCCGATCCCAGCAAGCACATTGGTCCGGAGCCGGCGCTGGCGAGCATCGAAGAACAGGGCCTCGGATGGCGCAACACCCTCGGCAGCGGAAATGGAGTCCACACCATTACCAGCGGCCTTGAGGGAGCGTGGACCACAACGCCGACCCAGTGGAGCAACAACTTTTTCGACAACCTGTTCGGCTTCGAATGGGAGCTGACAAAGAGCCCGGCCGGCGCGAACCAGTGGAAGCCGAAGGATGGCGCCGCCGCCGATACCGTGCCGGACGCCCACGATCCGGCAAAGCGGCACGCGCCAACAATGCTGACCACGGACCTCGCTCTGCGATTTGATCCGGCCTATGAGAAGATTTCACGGCGTTTCCATGAGAATCCCGATCAATTCGCCGACGCCTTCGCCCGCGCCTGGTTCAAGCTGACGCACCGCGATATGGGGCCGCGCGCGCTCTATCTTGGTTCTGAGGCGCCTGCGGAAGTATTGATCTGGCAAGATCCTATCCCGGCCGTCACATCTCCAATCATTGACGATCAGGACATCGAATCGCTCAAGAGCAAAATCCTCGCTTCCGGCCTGTCCGTGGGGCAGCTGGTCTCGACGGCCTGGGCGTCTGCCTCCACATTCCGAGGCTCCGACAAACGCGGCGGCGCCAACGGCGCTCGTGTCCGCCTTGTCCCGCAGCAGTATTGGGAAGTCAACAATCCCACGCAGCTTGCTGGAGTACTCGAAACCCTGACGCGCATCCAAAGCGAGTTCAACGCCGCGCAGCCCAGCGGCAAACAAGTCTCGATTGCCGACTTGATCGTTCTTGGCGGAAGCGTGGGCATTGAGAAGGCGGCTCAAAACGCCGGTCACGATCTCAAGGTTCCGTTCACGCCCGGACGCGTCGACGCCGCGCAAGAGCAAACCGATGTGGAATCGTTCGCGGCGCTTGAACCGGCCGCCGATGGATTCCGCAACTACTTCAATACGAGACACACGGCGTCCGCTGAGGAACTGCTGATCGATAAGGCGCAGCTGCTGACGCTGACCGCGCCCGAATTGACGGTCCTCGTCGGTGGACTGCGCGTCCTCAACGCGAACTTTGACGCGTCGAAGCACGGCGTCTTCACCCAGCGCCTGGAGTCGCTCACCAACGATTACTTCGTCAACCTTCTCGACCTGGGAACGAAGTGGAGCGCGGCTTCAGACGCCAACGACGTGTTCGAAGGCCGCGACCGCGTCACCGGCGCCGTCCAATGGACAGGGACCCGCGTCGATCTCATCTTCGGTTCGAACTCCGAACTGCGGGCCATCGCCGAAGTCTATGCATGCGACGATTCTCAGGAAAAGTTCGCCCAGGACTTTGTCGCCGCCTGGACCAAGGTGATGAACCTCGACCGCTTCGACCTGGTCTGAATTTGACCATCCTATTACTATTGAGATTTGGAGAAGACGAAAGAATGAAGTGTTTACCGATCATCGCGACCTCAGTCGTCGCGATGGCCCTTGCGGCTGGGTTTCTGAGCGCGAATGAAGCAAGAGGCGCCGGTTCGCTCCCGGCCGTCTCGTCGGCGACGATCTTAGCCGCCAGCACCTCCGCCGTGCCGAATACGACGACCATCAAAGGCAAAAAGGTCAAGCTGAAGAAGCTGCCGGACGGACTGCGGTATTATGATATCAAAGTCGGGAAGGGGGCGCATCCGAAGAAGGGCCAGATGGTCTCGGTGCAGTACACCGGCACGCTGCTCGATGGCTCCAAGTTCGACTCCTCCTATGACCATGGCGGCCAGCCGATCGATTTCCCGATTGGCGTAGGGCGCGTGATCAAGGGCTGGGACGAAGGCGTTCCCTCAATGAAGGTCGGCGGCAAGCGACGCTTGGTCATCCCCGGCAATCTCGCCTACGGCGCGAACTCGCCAACCCCGGCGATCCCCGCCAATGCGACCCTCGTATTCGATATCGAGTTAGTGGCTGTCAAGTAAGCTGCCGAAATCAATCTCAGACAAATAGTAAGAGAAACGTCCCCTTCTTCAATCGAAGAAGGGGGCGTTTTTGTGAGAGCGCCATTGCGTGTTCCAACGCGAAACGGCGCGGTCTGGGAAGAGGTACAATCAGATGATCTGACTGCTTTGTGAAAGAGCCAAAAATTGATGGATAGTTTCTCCCCTCCAAAGGGAAATGTCACGTTTCTGTTCACGGACATCGAAGGCAGTACCGGGCTTTGGGAAATCCACGAGGAGAAGATGCAGGCCGCTTTGGCTGGACATGACGCGCTGCTTCGGCGGATCATCACGGGCCACGGCGGCTATGTGTTTAAGACGGTTGGGGACGCGTTTTGCGCCGCGTTTTCGTCGGCTCTTGCGGCTATCGCGGCGGCGATTGACATTCAGCGAGAACTGGGAAACGCCCCCAGCCAAGATCTGCAGCTGCAAGTGCGCGCGGCCCTGCATACAGGCGTCGCTGAGGAGCGCGACGGCGATTATTTCGGGCCAAACGTCAATCGAGTGGCGCGTCTTCTGATCGGCTCGGGGGGACAGGTCCTGATGTCGCTGGCGACGCAAGCGCTCGTCGCCAACTCTCTTCCCAAACAGATCGGTCTGCTTGATCTTGGCTCGCACTATTTGAAGGACTTGCGGGAGCCGGAACACGTTTTTCAGTTAACCCACGCCCAATTGCCGATAGATTTCCCCCCATTGAAATCGCTGGACGCCATGCCCAACAATCTTCCCGCGCAGCTTACGTCTTTTATCGGGCGCAAGGATATGCTGAGGACGATCAAGGAACGACTGATGACGGCGCGCTTGCTGACGTTGACGGGGGCGGGGGGAGGCGGCAAGACCCGGCTGGCGCTGCAAACCGCCGCCAACCAGATCGAACGTTTTGAGCACGGCGTTTGGCTGGTGGAATTGGCGGAAACAGTCGATTCGAAGCTTACGGCGCAGACGACTGCTTCGGTATTGAGAGTACGGGAGCAGCCTGGATGCACGGTTGAGGAATCGCTCGTGGATTTCATCCGACCGCGATCCATCCTGATACTCCTCGATAATTGCGAGCATCTGGCGGAAAGCTGCGCCCGTCTTTCGGAGGTTCTGCTGCGGTCGTGCCCACATTTGAAGATCTTGGCGACCAGCCGTGCGGCGCTCGGCGTAGGTGGGGAGAATATTCAAGTCGTGCCCCCGCTGGAACTGCCGGATCTTGTGCGCTTACCGTCTGGCGATCAGAACGAGATTAACCTCGCGATGCGTTCCGAGGCGTCGCGTTTGTTTTGTGAGCGCGCCACGGCCGTCAACCCCTCATTTATCGTTTCCGCCAATAACGCGAACGCCATTATCGACATTTGCCGTCGGCTGGACGGTAACCCGTTCGCCATTGAACTGGCGGCCGCCAGAGTGCGCGTGCTCTCCGCTGAGCAGATCGCGGCCCGTCTCGGCGACCGGTTCCGATTGCTTGCGGGGAGCCAGCGCGAATCCGATATTCCGAGACAGCAGACACTGCGCGCCATGATCGATTGGAGCTACGATCTCCTGACCGCTCAGGAGCAGACCCTGTTGACGCGATTGTCGATATTTTCCGGCGGCTGGACGCTGGACGCTGCGGAAGCCGTGTGTGCGGACGACGCGATAGACCGTGACGAAATCCTAGATGTTCTCGCCCAACTCGTGGAAAAATCGTTGACGTTCGCCGAAGAGCGTCACGGCGCGGCGCGTTATCGCATGCTGGAAACGGTGCGGGAATACGCGCGTGAAAAATTAGCGGCTTCCGGCGAAAGCGCAGATCTAGCACTGCGCCATGCATCGTTGTTCTTGCAATGGGCGCATGAAGCGGAAGCTCATCTTCTCGGCGACAATCAGGCGGAATGGCTGCGCATGATGGATAGTGAGTGTGACAACTTGCGCTCCGCACTTGCCTGGTTCGGCCAGAGCCAACTCCATGTCCGCGACAGTCTCCAGATGTCATCGTCGCTTTGGCGGTTCTGGACGATCCGCAGCTATTTGAAAGAAGGCCGGGGCTGGCTCAGCAGTGCTCTCCGCCAGGCGGAACACTCAAATGGGGACTGGCCCGTGGAACGCGCCAAGGCGCTCACGGCCGCTGGCAGCCTTGCCTGGAGCCAGGGAGATTATCTCGCGGCCCGGGGCCAGTTCGAAGAAAGTTTGGCCCTGCGCCGCAGTCTGTCCGATGGGCAGGGAGTCGCGGATATGCTGAACAACCTTGGGAATGTCGCGACCGACATGGGCGACTATTCCGCCGCCCGCCCACTGGTTGAGGAAAGCCTCGCATTCATGCGCGCCGAGGGCGATATGGAAGGGATCGCGGCGGCCCTCAGTAATCTCGCGCGGATTCTTCTCTGTCAGGAAGACTTTGAAGAGGCCCGAGCCCGATATGAAGAAAGTCTTCGGCTGGATCAAAAACGCGGCGACGACTGGGGGGTGGCCAATTCTCTTTGCGGGCTTTCTCAGGTGGAGATTCGGCTTGGCGAATATGCGGCGGCTCGCTCTCGTTTGCGCGAAAGTTTAACGCTAAGGCAGCTTGTCGCCGACCAGGAAGGAATTGTGGAGTGCCTGGAAGTATACGCGGAGTTCGCGGCGGCTCAAAACCAGGCCGTGCGGACCGTGTGCATGCTGACCGCCGCCCGGCGCGCCCGTGAGATACTTGGCGCGCCGTCGCCGCCCATGATCCGCGCGATCTATGACGCCATGATGATTGCCCAGCACAATTCCCTCTCTGAGAAGGATTTCGCAGAGGCGATTGCTCAGGGCAACGCCCTCACAATCGAGGGCGCTGCGGTCTTATGTTTGGAGATGATTGGCAACGGCGCCGATAGACCCACTTTTTCTTGACAGAGGGGCTTATATTTGTTACACTTCACTGATTTCATCGTAAAGAATGCCTGCTGTGAAAAGAATCACAGCGCCACTGTGAATGCGTTCATGGCGCACATCCACAAGACTTGACATAATAAAAGCATCGAAGACGCAGGGGCGCTTCGCTCATCACTTCCAAAAATTGAAGGAACACGACAATGACGAAAACAATCCATGCGGCGCTGGCGCCGGCGATACTGGCGGTGAGCATTGGTGTGATCGCGGCGCCGGCGCCGGCCGCGCCGGCGCATTCACTCGCGCCGCTGGTCTCTGAGATTCAAAGCTCTCCCGGCCGAGTTAAGGGCCAGTCGCTCAGTGCGCTGACTGGGAGATCCTCGGTGATTTCTCAAATCGCCATCTCACCCAAAAATGCTCCGAAGACTTCCGATCTGACATCCATTCAATCCATTTCCGGCTTCACGACCCCTAAGCCAATGAACCACAGGCTTGCGAGCCGGTTCCGAACCTTAGCGGCGACTGTCAGCAAAGCCGCCACGCAAGAGTTTGATACAAATTCGAATGATAAAAAGCTGACGACCGGCGCCCCCTCTCACGCTTCCCTGCTGATGTCTGAAATACCAGCAGCGCCCAAGCTGAAGACCCAGCCGCGCCAGTAATCGTTTCGGCTTTTTGAAAGGCCCTTAACCCATGGCACGTTGCAATCCCCGGCGCCTTCTCACAGTTCTGTTGATCGGCGCCGGACTCTCTCTTTACGCAGGAACCGTCGCCCGCGCGGCCGCCGAAGTTTCGCAGGATCAGCAGGACCGCGTCGCCGCAATCGGGGCTCGTGTTTTCGCGGCAGTGAAAGATCATCCCGCCGAATACACTTGGCCGCCAATCGTCAAGCTGACTGTTGAAGCCGGCGAGGACAACGCCGGCGCGCTGCTGGACGGCAAGGATGAGGCCACGGGCAAGACCATCAGCTACATGTATGTCTCGCCGTCGCTCTTGAAGGATATTATCAAGGACAATGACGACGCTTTGGCGTTTATCATGGGCCATGAGATCGGTCACGTCCTTCTGCATCATGTCACCGCCAACCCGGAGCGGGATAAAACCGGCTTCCTCACAAGCACGTTTACTCGCCAGCAGGAGTACGACGCCGATGCTTTGGGAATGAAGCTCGCCATGGCCGGCGGCTTTTCCTTCCGGAGCGCTCTTTTAGGGCCGCGCGAATTTATCCGGCAAGGCTTGGAATACAGCAGCTTCGAGGGAAGCGGCTTCGATCACCCGTCGTGGAAGGATCGTATCGCCGCGCTGGATAAGGAGCAGCAGGACCTCTGGCGGTCCATGAGCGCCTTCGACAACGGCAAGTACTTCCTCACCACGGAGCAGTATGATTCCGCCGCCCGGTGTTTCGAGCAAGTCACGCGGAACTTCCCGAAATGCGAAGAAGCGTGGTCTAACTTGGGGTACGCCCGTTTGATGCAATATTGCGATGGGCTGAATACGTCCGAAATTCGCAAAATGGGAATGGGCCAGATCGTCGTCGGCGGCTTCTACCAGCGGCCGAAATCGCTGGAAGCGCAGATCCGCGACAAAAATCCGAAGTACTGGGAAGCAGCGGTCGTCGCGCTCAAACAGGCGCTGGTCTTGAAGCCCAACCTGACGCTGGGTAAGGCGAATCTTGCTCTCGCCTACCTCGTTTCTCCCAATGGAAAATATCTCCGCGAGGCGTCGACTCTGTTCAAACAAGCAGCGGAGCTTGCCGCGAACGACACAACGCTTGACACCTACACCAAAGCCGTGGTGATGGTAAACGCCGGCGTCACCGAAATCGCCATGGGACAGCCGGAAAATGGGCGCATACAAATCGATCGCGGCGCTAAGATCATGACGGCGCTCGCCAGTCCGGAGCGGACGGCGTCATCGACTTTGAACGACGCCGTGCTGTACAATCGTGCTCTACTCCTCGCGAAGTCCGCGGCGCCATCGGATCAAACGGAAGCGATTGCCGAAATATCCAAGTACCTGCAATCCGCGAGCCCCGCGTCCGCTTGGTGGCCGATCGCCTATGACCGTTACACCACGTTGTGCAAAAGCTCCGGCGCGACGGCGAAAACGGAATCGGATTTTCAGGCGGCCTCAAACTTGCAGCTTCGTCCGCTCGATTCGCTCGAAGTGACGCCTGGCAATGTGCTGATTGTTTCAAGCCCGATTGCGAGCGCGGTAACGATGCTTGGCGACGCGACGCCCATTCCGCTCGTGCCGGATACGAATCTGGAACTTTGGAGCTATCCAAAGTATGGGGTTGAGGTGATCGGGACCGATATTGTCCTCGGCATCCGACTCTCCGGGCCGAATGCGCCTGTCCTGAATGTGCGGGGTTCCGGCCTGGGCGCGCCATCGACCGCGCTTCATATTGGGATGACCAAGGACGAGCTGCAGAGTTCCGTCAAGGAAGATTACGAATTCACTCAAATCGTCGACCCAGATAAAGACTACCGGTTTTATCGAAACCTCGGCCTCGCCGTGCTCATTCGTGGCGGCAAGGTGCAGGAAATGGTCATCGTTCAAATACCGCGCAAGAGTCACAATTAGTCGGCATATTTTCTTTGTCTCAAATAGAAGGGTAGTTTAGAATGCAGAAATTTAAGAAATTGTTTCCAGTAATCGGCGGCGTGCTGATCGCCGCCACTCTGGTGGGCGCCTTCGCCCTTCGCCCAAAAGGCTCTCTCGCCGAAGCACAGAAGACGACGCCGAAACTCGAGCAGATGGTGAAGGATCTGGGCATGCCGTACAAGGCCTATGATGACGGCTCGTTCGTCGTTGCGTTTTCCGTCGACGACACCGGCCCAACCAACATTGTTATCGGCGAGTCCGCAATGGGCAAGGATAACACGCTCAAGGTTATCACGGTTTCCTCGTTGATCCAAGAAGGAAGCAAAGACAAAAAGGTTTCTCCGGAGGCGATAGGGGTGATCACGAGTTTCGATTATCAAACCGACATCGGCCGTGTCGGCATGGATGATAAAAATAACGTGTGGTATCAGTCGAGCCTCTGGGAATCCACACTCAGCAGCGAGAACCTGACGTACGAATTGTGCTTTGCGCATGTGAATCAGCAGAAGCTTCAGAATAAGTTAAAGGCGATTGAGGAAGGCTAACCGATCCTCCGTTAACGCCGCTGATTTCTCCATTCGCTCCGAGCATTGCCGCTCGGAGCGATTTTTGTTGCTGTACGTCGCGGCGGTGAAAACGGATTACTCAGGATTACCGATCAAAACAAACGGAGCCCAGTAGTAAGGGTGTGAGTAGGGGGCCTTGGGATCCGCGACAAACGGCGGCAAGCTGGTGTTTGCCGCACCAGCGACTTTCGCTCGCTGCGCACGGTTCGTCCTAGACGGCGTCGCCATCGCCGTCACTTGACCGCGCAAAAGCTCCAGCTGAGCCTGACGCAGATCCGACGCCTTGCTTAGCGTTGGATGCGCTCGGCGCAATCGGTAAAATTCGCGCATAAGAACGGGAGTGCTGGCGTCGGCCACCGGCCACAGACTCGCCAGCACCGACCGCGCTCCCAAACGCTGCGCCAGCGCGCCGAAGCCCTCGACCTCCCTGCCCGTGCTGCTCCTGACATCAATGGCCGTATTACAGGCCGAAAGGGCAAGCAAATCTACCCCCTGAAAAAATAAAGGGTTCGATTTGATCTGAGCGACGCTCAAATGTTCGCCATCCCCCAGCAGCAGAAAAGAATTGGTGTCACGACTGCTCAGGCTAAAATGACTGGCGATATGCACGATTGGGTAACGCGGGTTGAGGCCACGGTTTTGCGCCAGCGCATTGGTGAGCGTCTGACGCGTGAAGAGTGAGTTCATCAGCACGGTTCCCGGTAGAACGCCTTGAGTGTATCCTGTCTGCCCCTGCAATATCCCCCCTAATTCCTCGGCGACGCCGGGGAGGGCCGGGAAATCCTCATAAGCCCGCGAGACGCCCAGGCCCAAGCCACGCCATTGCATCGCGGGGCCTGCGGTCAAACGGCTTTCTCCCGCCGGTGTGAAGATGCTCATGCTGTATCGCTCGGCCAAATACTGCTTCCCGTCATGGAGGGCCGCGCATGGCAGGTAGCGCAGCGCGTCGTCCAGAGACCAGAGAATGGTCGTGGCGTGCGCGGCTTTGAGGTCCGCCGCGATTGGGCCGAGCATGATTTGGTACAGTTCCCGCGCCAATGGGCGCGGATCGCGGGTCGGGTCTTGCAGGGCGGACCGAAAGGCCAAGACTTTGCCGTATAAATCTTTGGCGGCGATGGGATACTCATCCGCACGCTGGGAGGTAGGGGTCACAATAATGACGCGATATTTATCCGGCTCCACAATCGTATACAGCGCGACCGTTCCCGGCGCCATGGCGGCGAGCGATGTGGATAAGCCGCCCGCTTCGCTGTCGCCGGGGATCAAGTCCGCAGCGCTTCGGGACGCGCGCAGAGCGAGCGCCATTTCGTCAAATAACAGCGGAAGCAACGCTTCCTCCGCGAGGCCGGCATAACGTTTCTCTCCCTCTTTTTCATTGTCTGTGAGGGTAACACGCTGCGGCAACCCAGGGGCGGACTTGGGATCTCGGCTCAGAAAGTCGAAAAACTCTTCTTGTTTGAGCATCCGCAGTACCTGACGGGCTTCGGTTAGGCGGCCCTGAGTGATAAGCGCATCGGCTAATCCTCGGTAAACGCTTTCCTT
>JAOQAA010000373.1 GCA_025963815.1 Capsulimonas sp. | reverse complement strand
GCCTCTTCCATCAGCTCCAGCACACGGCCGTCGAGGTCCGAGCGCTGGCGGCCCAGCGATTCGATTTCTTTTTCCAGGTTGGCGAGCTCCTTCACGTTGGTGATCGCGCCCTGGTACATCCGCTGCTGGTTGGTCTTCGCCTTGTTCTCGACCGAAGCAAGCTTCAGCTCGGTGTCCTTGAGATCGGCGGCGATCTTGTGATACTCCTGGTTCGATGCGTTTGCCTGGGCGCGGATCGCCGTCGCCTTGGTCCGCGCGTCGGTTCCGTTGTCCAGTCCGGCCTGCGTCTTTCGCGTTCGCTGAATTTGCGTATCGATCTGCTGCAGTGCGAGCAGCGCTTCGAGCGTCTCACGCAATAAGGGCATAAGGGTTCTCCATGCGCCACGCGGCGCTTACTTTCTTGATTCTAGCACACGGGATATGCGCTGTCAAATGAATCTCGGAGACTGCGCGCTGGAAACAAAAATAGCGTGCATCTGTTCGACGCCGAAGATGGGTTTTGCGCCTTCTGTCCACTGGATATCAGGTACAATAACACCTATGGCGAAGGGAATTCAAACACGGCACGTGTGCCGCGAGTGCGGCTACGAAACGCCGAAGTGGCTTGGCAAGTGTCCTGGGTGCGACGCCTGGGGCACGCTCGAAGAATCGGTCACGATCACTCCCTCCAAGACGGCGATCGCGCGCACCAACGGCGCGGCCACGCTGGGTCTCGTCACGCGTGCGCAGCCGACGCGTCTGACGGATGTTCCCAGCGTCGCCCTGGAAGGCCGGCTCTCTGCGGGCCTTACGGAGTTCGACCGCGTGCTCGGCGGCGGCATCGTTCCCGGCGCGCTGATCCTGGTGGGCGGCGATCCCGGCATCGGCAAGAGCACCCTGCTGACCCAGGCGGCCGGCTACCTCGCGAACGCCGGCGGGACCGTTCTCTATGTCTCAGGTGAAGAGTCGGCGACTCAGATCAAGCTGCGCGCCGAACGCCTCGGCGTCGCTTCCCCCAACATCTTACTGCACAACGAAGTCGATGTGACGCTGATCGCGTCCACCATCGCGTCCGAGCGCCCGTCCGTTGTCATCATCGACAGTATTCAGACGATGACGCATCCGGAAATTGACTCGGCGGCGGGCAGCGTCTCCCAGGTGCGTTCGTGCACGGCGATGCTGGCGCAGGCGGCCAAGGGGCACGGCATTCCCATTTTCCTCGTTGGCCATGTCACCAAGGAAGGCGCGCTGGCCGGTCCGCGCGTGCTGGAGCACATGGTCGATACCGTCCTGACGTTCGAAGGAGATCGGCATTACGCCTATCGTGTATTGCGCGCCGTGAAGAACCGTTTCGGATCGACGGATGAGCTGGGGCTGTTCGAGATGCGCGAGGAGGGGCTGGCGCAGGTCGCCAATCCGAGCGAGATGTTTTTGTCCGAGCGCAGCGAGCGCGTCACCGGGTCGTGCGTTTCTCCCATCGTGGAAGGCACGCGTCCTTTGCTGGTGGAAGTGCAGGCGCTCTGCGCGCCGTCGTATCTCGCAAGCCCGCGCCGGACGTTTTCGGGCGTCGATTCGAACCGCGTCAACTTAATTCTCGCCGTTTTAGAGAAGCGCGCGGGTCTTGCCCTGGCGAAATATGATGTCTTCGTGAACATCGCGGGCGGCGTCCGCGTGGACGAGCCGTCGGCGGATCTGGCCATCGCGGTCGCCACCGCATCGAACTTCCGTGAAATCGCCGTGAACGAACATACGGTAGTCGCCGGGGAAGTGGGCCTCGGCGGTGAGGTGCGCGCCGTCGGCCATATGGAGCAGCGGCTGCGCGAAGCCGGGCGCATGGGGTTTAAACGCGCGATTGTCTCCGCCCGGTCCCTCGCGGGCCTATCCAGAGCGCGCCTCGGCATTGAAGTGATCGGCGTGGACAACGTGCATCAAGCGATCGACAAGGCGTTCCGGTCTTGACGCGGGGGCTTTATCTTGCGCTGCTGGTTTTGTTCGCGACTGTCGCCTTCAGCGTATCGGCTGTCGCGCAGTCCGACCAGCGTGTCGCCGTCATCATGCTGCTGCGGCCGGCGACGCTCGACGATTGGAAGGCCGCTCCGGCGCCCAATCTGCATCGATTGCTGGATCACGGCGCCGTCGCGCTGATGAACACGCGCGCCGCGCGTGTTTCTGGCGACCGCAGCCGCGAATGCGTGTCGAGCGCGGTTCTCACGCTTGGCGCTGGCGCGCGTGCGGCGTGTGATCCCCTCGACAGCGCATTCACACCTTCCATGAATGAGGTTTCCCCAGGCGTTCCGGCGTGGGCGCTTTTCGAGCGGCGAATGGGACAGCAATCGACTTCGTCGGATATGGTCGCTTTGAACTGGCCTCGCGTCCTGAACGCAAATCGCGGCGTTGGTTACCGTGTCGCGCCGGGCCGGCTCGGAAAAACCCTGAAGAGCGTCGGCGCCGTGATTTATGTGACGGATAGCCCGTATGCGCCGCTCGTCGCGACGGACGGCGACGGTGTTGTGGCGGCAATCCCCATCGACTTCTTTTTCTCCTTGGCGCCCAGAACAAACACTGTCTTCATTATGGATGCTCCCGCCGATTGGCCCGGAGCCGATCGTCTGGTGGGAAAGGCCGCACAGTACGCGCGGCGATATGGCGCCCGCCTCATCATTTTGTCGCCTGCCGTGGATGATCGTGAATACGCGGCGGGCTATCGATTGGCCCCGCTGGTCATCGCCGGGCCGGATATCGCGCCGGGCCTGCTCACAAGCCGTTCCACGCGCACGCCTGGTCTGATTGCGAATACGGATGTCGCGGGGTTCGTTGCTGGGTACTTTGGCGCGACCTTGACCGCCGCTGACAGTACAACAGAGATTGACTTTAAGCAGCCCCGCTATCGTCACGAAACGGACTTCGCCGTGCGCCCAGCAGCACAGTCTCTTCAGACCCTGGAACACCTTGACCGGAAGGCGGCGATCCAGCGACAGGGAATGAAGCTGCTGCCTGTGTTCGCGGTGATCGCCGGGCTTTTGATCGTGGCTGTCACGTTGCTGCGTCTTCGGAATGTCCCTACCCCGGACGTTCTTTCTCTGGTTTTGGGCGCGGCGATTGCCTCTTTTGTTGTCAGTCAGTCCGTCACGGCCTTTGTCTTTGCCGCCATCATCCTGCTTTCCACGGTGCTGTCCGGCGCGCGCGTGGTCGGCGCATCCGTGGCGCTGCAAGGATTGTGCGCCGTGATCTGGTGCGCCGTCGTGCTGCATATGCTTGCGCCGTTCGGACTGCTGAAGTTTTCGCTGCTGGGGTATTCGATCGTCGAAGGCGCGCGTTATTACGGCGTTGGCAATGAGATGATGGGCGCGCTTATAGGCGCCGTTCTCGTGACTGCCGCAAGCGCGGAAAAGGCGGGGGCGCGAAGCGTCCTGCTGATTCTTGTTTTGGCGACGGCGGGGCTTGTGGGCGCGCCGCAGGTCGGCGCGAAGGCGGGCGGCGTGATCGTTTCGGTGGGAACGCTGCTAGTTTACTTCGGCTCGCTGCGCGGCATTCGGTGGAATGTGGGCCGCGCGGCGATCGTTGTCGGAGTGGCTCTGATGGCCGTGCTTGCCGTCGCCCTGCTGGATTCGCATCTCAATCCAGGACGCCAGTCGCATTTAGGACAGGCGGTGATGGGATTGCGGCAATCGGGCGGTTCCGAATGGATGGATATCGTGATGCGCAAGTTTGCCGTGGAGGGCCGACTGCTGTGGCGCAGCGCGTGGGCGCTCTTGCTCTGGGGAGCGATTGCGGGCGTATTGACATCCCGTCGCGTCGTCTTCACTTCGGGGTCTGTGCAGATACGCGCAATCTATCAGGCGGGGCTGGCGGCGATTGGGCTGTCCGTCGCGTTCAACGATGCGGGAGCTGTCGCAGGCGCGCTGTGCGCGGCGCTTCTCTGGTCGTACTGGTCGCTCAAGACGACGGGCTCGAAGAACGATCCGCGATCGTCCTTCGAGCCCGTGTCTGCGTAATGACTAGCAGAAGCAATTACATGCTGCTGGACATCGCGCCCTTGCCGCTGTGCTCGTAGGCTGTTTTATAAGCCGCGATCTGGCTTTCAACATCGCTGGAGTCCGTGACGTCGCTCAAGCGAAGGTTCGCTTTTTGAGAGATTGCGCCAAAGCTTTCGCCGCGCTGAACCATCGCCAGTACAGCGTCAAAGCTCCAGCCGGTCTTCCAGGCGATCTTAGCCACGGTCGCGACTTGCGAGTCGGTCAGGCCGTAAGCAGACGCCCCCTGAAGATCCGTGTAGTCCCACAGCGGATGGATCAGCGGCTTATAATCAATGCCGCTCATTGAGGACATATCGGCGGCGCGCGTGGCCGGCGCGGAGAAGGACAGGAACGCAGCCGCAACGGCGCCAGCAATACAAAGGTTTCGGATTTTCATTATTATTCTCCTCATTCGGTCTGGTCTTTGGTTAACAGGGTTGGAGTTCTGGGTCTTCGGAAGTTTATCCCTCGGAACATCGCTCCCCACACCGGAGTTTTAACCTGAAATGCGGGGATCTAAACATCAGCGGCGCTGCGATGGGCGCGGACAGGTACAATAAAGGACAGAATGAGCAGTAAGATCGATTCATTTTTCGCTAAGAACGGCCTCCTCGCGAAAGCCCTGCCGGGATTCTCCGTTCGGCCGCAGCAGCAGACCGTCGCCACCGCCGTACTCCAGTCGATGCGCAAGCGCGGCGGCGTCTCCCTCATTGAGGCTGCGACGGGCGTCGGCAAAACCCTCTCTTACTTGATCCCCGCTGTGTCCATGGCGACACCGGAGCGCAAGGTCGTCATTTCCACCCAGACACTCGCTCTTCAGAACCAGCTGCTGGAGAAGGACATCCCGTTTCTGCAGTCGATCTGGCCGACGCCGTTTGAAGCCGCCGTGCTCAAAGGCCGGGGCAACTATCTCTGCCTCCAAGACTACGATGTCTGTCGGGGCGAACTTTGGACCGCCGGCGATCCGCAGTTCATTCAGATCGGCAAATGGAGCGGGACAACCGAGACCGGCGACGTGGCTGAGCTTGATTTTACGTATCCTGGCTGGATGGATATTCGGGCGAATGTCGATACCTGCAAGGGGCAGGAATGCCGGTTTTTCGATCGCTGCTTCTATTACAACATGAAGCGCGAGGCGCAGGACGCCAGTATCCTGGTCGTCAATCATGCGCTGTTCTTCAGCGATCTCGCCGTGCGCGGACGAGGCGAGCAGAACGCGAACTTGCTGCCGGATTATCATTACGTGATTTTCGACGAGGCGCATCATCTGGAGACCGCCGCCGCCGGCGCCTTCGGGGTCGCCTTCTCTTCGTCACGCCTCCCCTCACTCATCGACAAGGTTAAGCGCGCCTCGCGTCGGCTGGATCTGGATCAGGAGCGTCTGAAGGCGCTGGAGGCGTCCAGCCTGGAGCTATTCAGCCCCTTCGCCGGAATCAACAAGCCCGATTTCAACGTGGGCGAAGCCTTGGAAGGGCCACACGCGCTGAAGAACGCGCAAACTCAAGTCGCGGGCGTGGGCGCGCTGCTGGATCGTCTGGCTTTGGAACTGCTCAAGCAGGACACCAGCGGCGACCCCGTCATGAAGGATCGGATCGACGGCCTGCGCCGCCAGTGCACTCGCGCCAAAGAAGAATTGGCGATGATCTTCCAGGGCGAAGACGAAAATTATCTGCGCTGGGGATCGCAAAATCGCGGCGGACGCCGCGGCCCGATCACAACCCTGCACTACACGCCGATCTCCGTGGCGCCGCTGCTCGGCCCCACCCTCTGGGCGCACAACCGGCGGGTCGGCGCCACGCTGATTTCGGCGACCCTCTCCACCAACGGCAGCTTTGAATATCTTCGTGAGCGCCTCGGCATTCCTCCCGAGGACACCAAGGTTACGGAAACCCTGGTCGATTCCACGTTTGACTACGCCGCCAATACGCTGGTTTACATCCCGCGCCGTCTGCCGCCGCCAAGCGAAGCGCCGGGTTACGCCTACGAAGTCGTCGAGGAGATCATCCGTCTGCTCGACGCCTCCAAAGGCGGCGCATTTTTGCTGTTTACCTCGCATCGCGCCCTGAATGTCGTGCACGAGCAATTGCTGGGCGCGAACCTGCCCTACCCACTGCTGCGTCAAGGGGAGATGCCGAATGCGCGCCTGGTCGAGGCGTTCAAGTCCCAGGAAAACGCCGTCTTGCTCGGCGCGCAGTCGTTCTGGGAGGGCGTCGACATTCCCGGCCACGGACTGCGCCTCGTCATCATCGACCGTATTCCCTTCGCCATGCCGGACAGCCCTCTGCATAAAGCGCGCGTCGATCAAATCACGGCGGAAGGGGGCGACTGGTTCAACGACTACGCCCTCCCCCAGGCTCAGCTTCGGCTCAAGCAGGGCTTCGGCCGCCTGATGCGCGGCGTCGGTGACCGGGGCGTGGTCGCCCTGCTCGACACGCGCCTTGTGACCAAGCGCTACGGTTCGGACATTATGAAGTTCCTGCCCCATTCGCCGGTGACCCGTTTTATGGAAGACGTCACGCGATTTTATACGCCGGAAACAGAGGCTCAGCCTTCGGAAAAGTTACCCCTATGAAGATCTACACCAAGACCGGCGATACCGGCGAAACAAGCCTTTACGGCGGACAGCGCGTCTCCAAGGACGCATTGCGCGTCTGGGCTTATGGGACCGTCGACGAGTGCAACGCCTTTCTCGGCGCGGCGCTGCCGCTGATCGAGGACGCCCAGGTGCGCGCCGTGGTCACGCGCATTCAAGGGGAGCTCTTTGAGGTCGGCGCCGATCTCGCAACGCCTCTGGAGCGTGGCGACACGGTTCCAAGAATTCAAGACGACGCCACAGAACGTTTGGAAGCAGAGATCGACGCCTTTGAAACGGAGCTGGAGCCGCTGCGCCACTTCATTCTTCCTGGCGGATCGCCCGGCGGCGCGCAGCTGCACATCGCCCGGGCTGTCAGCCGCCGGGCGGAGAGATTGGTGACTTCGCTTGCATCCCAGGAGCCGGTCAGCGGCGAATTGCAGCGTTATCTAAACCGTCTCAGCGACCATCTTTTCGTTCTTGCTCGTCTCGCCAACCACAGGGCAGGCGCCGCCGAGCCGATTTGGGAGCGCCCAGCGCGCCCGTAACTCTTACTAGACATCGAAGGAGAGACACAATGTCCGAAATCACCGTTGGCGCCGAGGCCCCCGCTTTCAGCGCCCCCGCCGTTACCCGCGAAGGCGAAAGCACGATTTCGCTCGTCGATTACCTCGGCAAGTACGTCGTCGTTTACTTCTATCCGAAGGACGATACCCCCGGCTGCACCACTCAGGCCTGCGGCTTCCGCGACCATCGGCCCGATTACGAAGCCGTTGGTGCGGTGATCTTGGGGATCAGCCCCGATGACGCCACATCCCACGCCAAGTTCTCGGAAAAGTTCACGCTTCCCTTCCCGCTCGTCTCCGATCCCGACCACGCCATCGCCGAGGCTTACGGCGTTTGGAAGGAAAAGACGAACTACGGCAAAACCTATATGGGCATTGAGCGCACGACGTTTGTGATCGACAAAGACGGCAAGATCGCGAAGATCTACCCACGGGTCAAAGTCGATCAGCATGCCGAAAAGGTTCTGGAGTTCCTGCGGAGCTTGTAAACAGATGTGGATTTTCAGCTATTTTCGGCAGATCTATGGCGATCGGGTTGAGATCACTCCCAACGGCGTCGAATCTGTATTATTGACAGAAGAAACGATGTCTTCTGAATCGCTCCATCTGGCCTATAGCGACGATGGAGTGAAGTGGACGCCGCTCAACGACAACAAGCCCGTCTTGAACTCAATCGCCGGACAGTACATCATCCGCGATCCCTTTATTCGCAAGGGGCCAGATGGCTGGCACCACTTGCTGGCGACGGGTGGACCGACGAGGCGCGACATCGGCTACGCCCGATCTCGCGATCTGGTGACTTGGGAAGATCAGCGCTACATCCCCATCATTCGGGGTGATGAGCGGGCGCGAAGCGCCTGGGCTCCAGAGTTCTTTTACGACGAAGATCAGGAAAACTACTTCGTTTTCTGGTCAACCTCGTACGGAGAGCATGGCTGGGACGACAGCCGGATCTTCTGCGCCCGCACCAAAGACTTCGAGACGTTCACGCCGCCAAAAATTCTTCTCGACGCCGGGTACACGGTGATTGACGCCACCATTATCCCCAGCAATGGCCAGTGGTTCCTGATCTTCAAAGATGAGCGTTTCGGCTACAAACACGGCGAGCATCGCTTTATGCGCGTCGCAACCGCTCCCGCGCTCGATGGTCCTTATACCGTTGTCACCGAGGCGATTACGCCACAGCTCACGGAAGGACCGTCGCTTTACCGCCCGTCGGAGGCCGGACCTTGGTATCTCGCCTACGACTATTGTATGGCGAACGGATATGGGATTTCCGTATCGGACGATCTCCTCAATTGGCGCATCTTGCCCGAGGCGGATTTCCCTGTGAACGCGCGACATGGCAGCGTCTTTGAAATCACCGACGCCGATTTCGAGCGTCTGCAATCAGCGTTGAGCGCAAAATAAAAAAGCGCCCCTCTCCAACGTTTTGGGGAGGGGCGCTTTTTTAATCGGTAAGCCAAAGCTTAGTGCTTCTTCGCCGCCTCGGCCTTTGCGGCCTGGACTGCTGCCCAGCGAGCCTTACGGTCCGCCGCAAGGCGGGCGGCGTTGCGGTTCTGATAGTTGTGCAGCGCATCATCATGTTTCAGCCGCGCCGCGTTTCGGTTTTGCGTGTTATGCAGTTCGTCGTCATGCTTCAACCGAGCTGCGTTTCGGTTTTGCGTGTTATGCAGTTCGTCGTCGTGCTTCAACCGAGCGGCATTACGGTTTTGCGTGTTGTGAAGTTCGTCGTCGTGCTTGAGTCGAGCGGCATTACGGTTCTGGGTATTGTGCAGTTCGTCATCGTGCTTCAGCCGCGCCGCATTTCGATTCTGGGTGTTA